>CAZDYB010000170.1:0-8726 GCA_964509045.1 uncultured Akkermansia sp. | reverse complement strand
CTCGAATGGCCCGGCGGCCTGCTCACCACCTTCGCCACCAACGGCCAGACCGCCGTCCGCAACAACGAGACCGAGATCCGCTTCACCAAGCTCAACGAACTCCCCGTCCGCTTCGTCCTCGTCAACTGGCGTTCCGGCACCAACTCCGTCATCACCCCCGCCTCCCTCGCCGAACAACATCGATCCCGTCTCCTCGCCGGTCTCCCCGTCGCAGCCATCACTCCACTCTCTTCCGGCACCCGCACCCTCGACTGGCGTCCCGCCTCGGATCCCACCGATCCCCTCAATGACGCCGACCTGAGCCTGTCCGGCGATCTCCTCGACAAGCTCAAACGCCTCAAACGCAGTGACCTCGTCGATGAACACCGGAACATCATCTACTACGGCGTCATCACCGGAACCTCCCTGCGCAGTGCCGGTGACATCGCCGGTGGTGTCGCCTGCTTCGCCGACATCAGCGCCGACACCACCCTCAAGCGCAACCTGCCCATCCACGAGATGGGTCACGCCCTCGGTCGGCATCATGCCGTCCACTCCGCCTTCGGCCTTCAACTGCGCCGCGGCCAACTCCTCAAGCAGGGCCTTTGCGACGAGGAAGCTGCCGGGGTCGCTCCCGATTTCCCCATGGATTCCCTGGGCTCCGATCTCCTCGCTCCCGTGCTCGGCCCCATGCGCCTCGGCAATTATCGCCATGCCTATGGATGGGACCGGATCGGCAATGTCTATGTGTCCCCGTTCCAGACCGCCGATGTCATGAGCTATTGCAACGGGCGCGGCAACTTCACCACCTCATGGGTCTGGCCCGGCGTGTTCTCCTATATCGGCATGATGGATTCCATCCGCTCCCGGTTCGGACCCCGTCCCGCGCCCCGTGCCGGCGCTCCCGCTAACCTCCCCATCCCCATCATTCGCATCAACGGTCGCCTCGATCACGAAGGCCAGCTCGTCACCCTCGACCCGGTCACCTTCTCCGATGAGGAATGGTCTGAACCCGCACCCGGGGATCTCATGCTGCAATTGCGCGATGCCCAGGGCCTGCTCCTCGATGAAGTCTCCTTCGCCAGCCAACCGCTCGGAGCCGAAACCCTCGCTTCGGACCTCCGTTCCTTCAGCAGCTTTGAAGTTGAAATCCCGCTCCCCGACCAACTCGCCCATATCGAGATCCGACGCGCCGGCATCGTCATCGCCCACCAACCCGTCTCCCCCAATCCACCCGTCTTCACCGACCTCCAGCCCAGCCAGGAGGAATCCGTGAGTCTCCCCGCCGAGGGCCTCGATCTCTTCTGGTCCGTCCAGGATCCCGACGGAGATCCCCTCCGCACCCGCGTTGAAGCCGCCGTTGAGCCCGAACTCCTCTGGTCACCCATCACCTTCGATCTCACCGAGACCGGGTTCAGACTGGAACCCCGGCACTTCCATCGCGCCGGCATCCATCGGGTCCGCCTCGTCACTTCCGATGGCTTCCACACCGCCCACGCCGTTGTCCCCACCCGATTCCTGATCCCCGACCAACCGCCGATCCTCCGCATCGACGACCCCGCTCTTCCCGCCCGGTTCAACCCCGCCGATCCCATCCGCCTGGCCGCCTCGGCCGATGACCCCGAAGACGGTGTGCTGGATCAGATCCAATGGAGCACCGACACCCTCGATGAACTCGGTCAGGGACCTGAACTCGATCTCGAACCCGGCACACTCGGCGTCGGTGTCCATCAGGTCACCGCCTCCATCACCGATTCCTCCGGTCAAACCGCCAGCGAAACCTTCGCCATCGAGGTCACCGATCATCTCGCGCTCGATCTCACCTTCCGGATTGTCGGCGACTCAGTCGAACTGCGTTGGTCCGCTGCGACTCCCGGCCACCCGATCCAGGCCGCCTACGATCTCGAACCCGATGCCTGGTACACACTCGAAGACGAAGCCCAACTGATCGACGACGAATGGATCCTCACCCTCCCCGTCGTCGATGACTCCCCCCAGTTCTTCCGTCTCCAACCCTGAAGACCGGCTTGTCGATCCAGACAAGGCGCTCCCTCCCCCCGGTCCGTCGTCAGACTTCCGGTGCCAACTCCTGACTCCACAGGGATTCGCCGGCCTGGTTCCAATGCGTGACCCGGCATCCGCGCGTCTTCGGATCGATCCGCACCGTTCCGAAATACTGTTCACCCGACCACGGCCCGCCCACCGGCGTCCCCGGTTTGCGACAGGAGAACTTCAGTTCCGGTCCGAACGTCGGGTCCAGCTCGCCCGGCCCGAACGTTCCCGCGTGCAGGGGTCCGCTCACGAATTCCCAGAACCCGTCGAACCCCGTGAACTTCGCCCGGGCCGGATTGTAAAAGTGCGATGCGCAGTAATGCACATCCGCCGTCAACCACACCACGTTGCGGACCTTCCTCCGCTGCAATCCCTGCAACAAGTCCGCCACCTCCAACTCCCGTCCCAGTGGCGGCCCGTCTCCATTCGCTCCGTTCTCAAATCCCAGGGTGTCCCGGATCAACAGGCCCAGGGGCATGTCCGAACACACGAACTTCCACGTCGCCTGGCTCGTCGACATCGCCTCCAGCAACCACGCCAGTTGTGTCCGCCCCAGAAAGTCCGTGTCCGCGCCGCGGACGGTCTGCCGATTCGGACTGTTCGGTCCCCGATGACTCCGCAGATCGATGAAGAACAGTTCGCACAAGGGTCCGCGCGGTATCCGCCGGTATATCCGTCGGTCCGGATGATGGGTGATGGGGTGATACTCGAAGAATGCCTGCCTCGATCGCGCAGCCAACCGGTTCACGTCCCGCTCGGTGTAGGGCGATGTCGGTGGCAGTTGCTGGCCCGGCCACCAGTTGTTCAACACCTCGTGATCGTCCCACTGCACCAGCACCGGCACTTCCGCCAGCATCCGGCGCACGTTCGCGTCCAACAGTGCATACCGATAGTTCCCCCGGAACTCCGCCAGCGTCTCCGCCACCTTCGACTTCTCCTCCGTCACCTGGTTGTTCCACATCGACCCGTCCGGCAACGCCATCTGCGATCGCAACGGATTGTCCGCATAGATCGTGTCCCCGCTGTGGACAAAGAACTGCGGTTGAACCCGGCGGATCGCTTCATAGGTCCGCATTCCGCCCCGGCCCGCATCGATCCCGTATCCCTGGCCACAGGTGTCACCCGACCACGCAAAATGCACCTCCTCCATTCCACCCGATGCCGTCTGCAAGGATCCCGTCCTGGCGTCGCCCAGTCCCCCCTGCGAATCCTCGAACCGCACCCGGTAGACCACCCGCTCTCCCGACGGCAATCCCGTCAACCGCACCTTCGCCGTGTAATCCTGATCCGGCCCCGTCACCGGCCCCACCACCCGACGCGCCGTCCCGAAAGACTCCTTCGTATCCCACTCCACGATCATCCGCGCCTCCCGATCCGTCCGACTCCAGATCACCGCGCTGTCCGCGGTCACATCCCCGCTGGCAATCCCCTCCGCGATTCCGGGACGCTTGCCGGTCACGATCGCCGGCCCAGTCCCCTGCCCCCAACCGGACCCACCCATTGCCCACATCCCGATCCCACCCACCATCAGTCGACCACCGAAACGCCGCCGTGTGATCCGCGATTCCATCCCGGGATCCTCCCCCTGCAGCGCCGTGATTGACCAATCAAAACACGCGACCGCGGCCTTCGTGGCGGACACCCCATGACTGGCAGTCCATGCCGGCATCACTGCGAAGGCAGGTGGGCCTGCTGGGAACTCCGCAAGCTCGGGATGCACCGCGTCGGGCATCTATAAAGTCCGACCCCGTCAGCCCAATGGACCGGAAGATCAGAGCCCTGGGCTGAATTCCGGGTCCCCGTCGGGGACAATGCGGACGGAGAGGGTTGGCAATCCACCGGAACCACGACCGAAGCCGGGTGAGGTTGCCGGGTTGCCAACAACCTCGGGACTTGCCGCCCGCTGTGGTGGATCGAGGAGTTGGTTGGGCCGCCGGTCGCGAGGATCACCGGCGTTCCATCCGCACCCGCAACCGTTCATAGCCCAGGACGCGCTCGTATTCGGCCTCGCGCTCCACATGTTCCTGCGCCTCCAACACGACGACCCCCCCCACCTGTTGCATGCAGCGCAGCAACAAGGTCCGCACCAGCAACCGGGCATGGGCCGCCCCGATGCACAGGTGCGCCCCAAATCCAAAGGCCAGATGCGGATTCGGCTTCCGATCCAACCGCACTTCGTCCGGTGCATCGAACGCCGCCGGATCCCGGTTCGCCGATGCCCAGTTCAGACTCACCCGGCCCCGCGCCTCGACCGTCACCCCATGCACCTCCGTCCGCACCGGGCACACCCGCCCGATATGGGTCAGCGGCGTGATCACCCGGAAATACTCCTCCACGGCATGCACCACCCGACCCGGATCCGCACGCAGGTAGTCCAACACCTCCGGATGCTCCGCGAGATGCGCCAACACCGATGAGATCGAGTGGATCACCGTGTCGCGACCGCCCGCGAACGTGAGGTTTGCAAATCCCATCATCTCGTCCCGCGTCAGTTCCCGTCCCCGGAAGGTCGCCCGGGTCAATGCCGTGAAAAAGTCCTGTCCCGGATCCGACAACGCCCGATCAAACCGCCCATGCAGATAGGTCTCCAGGTCGCTCCCCTTGGAATCCCCATCCCGAAACACATGCGTCCCCCAACCGATCCACGTTTCCGCCTCCGAAACCTCCACGTTCAACAGGTGCGCCAACGAGCGGGATTGGATCGGCAACGCAAACTCCCGCACCACCTCGATCGATTCCCGCCCCAACGCCTCCGTCACCATCGAACCCATCAAGGCATCCACCGCCGCCATCATGGCCGGATCCTTGGCCCGCTGGAAAAACGGCTCCACGATCCGCCGATAATCCGTGTGGTCCGGCGGATCCGTCTCCACCGGCAACTGGCGCATGGTCCGGACGTTTTCCTCCGACGGAATCGGCACCCGGAACGGCGCATCCGAACTGAACGTCTTCCAGTCCCGGGCCGCCTTCCGCACATCCTCGTGCCGCAGGATCATCGGAAGCTTCTCGCCTTGAAACGGGCACACCAACACCCGCGATTCCTCACGCGCCTTCTGAAACGGATCTTCCGGAGCCTTCATGACATCCTCTCTTCCAACGCCGTCCCCCTTCGGAGCCGCATGTGCCTTCCGCCCTCCCTTCTAGAACCCCAGCTTCTGGAACTCCCGATCCAACAACATCTGGAACTCCTGCACATCCTCCTGGGACGGCCGATATCCCCGCTGCGCCGGCACCATCCCGAAGCGACCCGCCTGATCGAGGTACCACGTGGCCGTCTGCCCGTCGCTGAACCGCACCGATCCACTCGCCATCGATCCCGGACGCGTGACGGTATCGACCGTCACCGAAACCCCTCCCACCGGCGTGGTCCCGTCGGCCGCGCCCGGGACGCCTGGCAGGCCGGGAACACCCGGCACCGCGCCAGCCGCCGGAGCGGCAACCGGAGGAGCCGGCGGTTCCGGTTTCACCGCCGGTTCCGCATCCTTCGGCAACACCTTCAGATCATCCACCAACAGCCGAACCTCCATGTAGGTCACCCGGATCCCGAAATCCGTCTCCAACCGTTTCTGGAAGTCCGACAACTTCATCCCGTCCGCCACCCACTGCCGCGCCTGCTGCGCCTGTGCCTCAGTCAATTGCATGGGCCAACGCTAAGCCCTGCCCAAAAATTGGGGAAGCGCGCACTCGCCCGATCCCGTTCCCGACCGGTTCAACGTCCTGACCGACCCGTTCCCGCCGCCTTGACCCGGGTTTCCAACGCCTTCAACCGACGCGCCGCCTTGCCCGCCACCACCCGGGCGCGCGGCTCCAGCTCCGCACGCCGCAAGCCACCTGACTCCACCTGGTACCGGGCATCCAGGTACTCCGCCAACACCTCGTTGAACTCGGTCACCAGCGGCAAAAGGTCCGACGGCGCATGCCGATACAGTTCCCGCAGCTGTTCCCGTTTCCGGTTCAACACCTCGCGTTGGACTGCCGCGTCCCATTTCACCACCACCTCCGACAGCGGCACCAACTGCCGTTGATCCGCCCGACCATCCGTCCGGATGGTGGCGTTCTCCGACAACATGCCGGTCAGATGGCTCAACGAGGCTTCCCGCGACCAGAGCAGGGCCGGGTCCCGCGACATCACATGGGTCGCATTCACCGCCCACCATTTCTCGACCTCCAACAGCGACAGGAACCGGTTCCGATGCGCCTCCACAAACGCCGTCTGCCAGTTCAGATACCGTGGCATCACCTGCAGGAACCGGCCCATCGCCGCGATCCCCTCCCCGTCCAGCATCAACTCATGCACCAGCAACGACGCGCTGGCCTGATACTGCATCCAGCCCGCCGGATCATTCGCCAGGGTCTCCGGCGGAAAGCTCAGGTCTCCAAACAGCAACGGCGGTCGGCCCGCCAACACCCGGCGCACCTCCGCCAGGGCCCCCGGCTTGCGCTCGTTCCTCAACACCGCCGTGTGCCCCTCGATCACCAGGTCGCGTCCGCCCTCCGCCAACACCAGTCCCGTCATCCCCTCGTTCAACCACAACGGCGGCAACCCCACCCGATCCCCCGCATCCCGGTTCGCCACCTCCAGCAACACCACCTCCACCAACGCCCGCACCAACCGCTTCCACTCCACCTCCTCCGGCACATCCATCCGATAACTCCAACCCGCTGGCATCAATACCGGCACGATCCGGATCGGGACATTGCGCATGTCGCGCCCGGTCTTGATCTCGATGTGGATCTTTCCGCGCCAACGATCCGGGGAATCGAACCGGGCCAATACCGCGCGCTTCACCCGTTCCGCCGCCACGGCAAGCCATTGCGGCTGCAGTTCCAGCATCTCGGATCCCGCACTCAATTCCGGGATGATCCCGATCCGCGCTTCCGGAACCTGTCCGCCGGAGACAACAAACTGGCCGGACAGACTCCGCGCCGTCGGCGGCGGCACAACCCCGCCCGGCAACCGACGGACCGGCAGGGTCTGTGCCCCCGCCTCCGTCATCCCCAGCAACATCCATCCACACACCACGGCCCGCATCCCGGGCCAAAAACCCGTTCGCCCCGCCCCAACCCAGACGCCGCGCCCAGCCACCATCAGGACTTGTCCTTTGCCGGCTTCGACTTCGACTCGGCCGGAGCCGCTGCCGGTGCCGGAGACGGGGTCTTGGTCTCCGCCGCAGGTTTGCTCCCGGAATCCGCCTTGGCCGATGCCTTGTAGCCTTCGGACCGGTAATCCGTGATGTAGAACCCGCTTCCCTTGAAGATCAGGCCCGCTCCACCACCAATTCCGCGTTGGACCTTGCCCTTGGCCCAACGAGGCTTCGGACATTGATCCTTGGGACACGTTTCCAACGGGGCGGCTTTCATCGATTGGACACACTCAAACTGATGTCCGCACTTCTGACAGGTGTACTCGTAGGTCGGCATGTGATTATTCCGCGCTTGCTGAATCGGGCCACGCCGGAAGGTCGCAGGCCTTCAGGCGGGGCTGGACCGATGCATATCACGACCGTTCTCCCTGTCGACAGGGTGTTTTTCATTCCGACGCACCGGGCCGGCGGGGTTGGCGTTGCCGTCCACAACCGTCCGGCCTGCATGGGTCCCCAACGGGGACCGGGATTCCAGCCCCGGGCTGTGATCTTCCGACCCGTTGGGCCGGCGGGGTTGGACTGATACCTCCCCCCATCGGCATCTACCGGGGTGGCAGAGGCCCCAGAAGACCCGCCTGCCATCCCATCGATGCCCGCATGTTGCCCCAACTTTCGATTTGATCCTTTACCCCATCCTCTCGCACTGTCCCGGTCCTTCGGCGGAGAGGTGGCTGAGTGGTTTAAGGCGCACGCCTGGAAAGCGTGAGTAGCTAAACACTACCGTGGGTTCGAATCCCTCCCTCTCCGCCATTTCCTTTTCCCCCTCAAATGCAGGCACTTACGAAGAAAAGATCCCTCCAAGGTCTAAGCAGGGTCTAAGCAACCTTCCCCTCCGTCCACCCAGATTCAAGGGCGTTCAAAGCCGCGCAATCGTCCGTTTCAACCCCTGCTCACCGATGCCGGTGGTGATGACGTGGACAGGATCGGGGCACGAAAAAGCCCCAAAACTTCCCCGAGGTAGGAGGTCTGGGCCGGGCGCGCGTGAATTGGTAGCGACCGCTCCGCCTGCATTCCCGCGGCTCGTCGGCCTATCCCAACTCCATCTCCGGAACTGCTCCGCACCAAAACGAACCCGTCAGCTTCTAGCTTACCGCACTGAACTAAGGACGGGGCGGAAGCCCAACTCCCGTGCCATCATGTTGAACCGAACGCCCGGGACGTTTCTCCGATAGGCGGAGCGAGCGGCCCAGGTGCCTCTGCTCCAGCTGCCCCCGCGGCACAAGCGATCGGAACCCCAGCTCTGGCCCGCCGGGTCGGTCACAATCCCAGTCGGGTAAGTACCATACCAATCAGCACACCACTCCCACACATTTCCCATCATGTCATGCAATCCCCAACCATTCGCTCCCTTCTGCTTCACCGGATGAGATCGGCCGCCGGAGTTTCCAGCGTGCCATGCAATCGCGTCCAACTCCCCATGCCGGGGTCCCGTCGTCCCAGCCCTCGCCGCATACTCCCACTCGGCCTCCGTCGGTAACCGCCACTCCCACCCGTCAGGCAATAACCCTTCCCCTCGCTGCATTGCTGTCAGTTTCCGGCAAAACTCCACAG
>CAZDYB010000169.1:0-8731 GCA_964509045.1 uncultured Akkermansia sp. | reverse complement strand
GGCCGCTTTCGAGCCCGGTGACCTCACCGAGTTTGAGGGCGTGCTTCTCGCAGTCGGCGAAGGTGGCCTTGCCGGCCTCGATCTTCGCGCCGATGCCGGAATCCCAGCTTCGATAGCGGTTCTTGACGAAGGCATCGATGCGACCGTCGGCGCGGATGGCGGCGGCGGCCTTGAGACCGCGGGCGAAGGCGTCCATGCCGGCGATGTGGGCGATGAACAGGTCATCCAACTCAAAGCTTTCGCGGCGGACCTTGGCGTCGAAGTTCACGCCACCGGCGGTGAGTCCCCCGTACTTGAGGATGCGGAGCATGGTCTGGGTGGTGAGATAGAGGTCGGTGGGGAACTGGTCGGTGTCCCAGCCCAGGAAATAGTCGCCCATGTTGGCGTCGATGGACCCGAGGGCACCGGCGGCACCGGCGACTTCGAGTTCATGTTCCATGGTCTTGCCGGCGAGCCAGGCGTGGTTGACCTCGATGTTGAGCTGGAAGTGCGGCAACAGGTCGTACTCGCGCAGGAAGTTGAGGCAGGCGGCGGCGTCTGAATCGTACTGGTGCCGGGTGGGTTCCTTGGGTTTGGGCTCGATGAAGAAGGGGCCCTTGAACCCGAGCTTCTTCTTGTAATCGACGGCCATGTGCATGAACCGGCCGAGATGATCCATCTCGCGGCGCATGTCGGTGTTCAGCAAGGTCGAGTAACCCTCGCGCCCACCCCAGAACACGTAGCCGGCGCCGCCGAGTTCGTGGGTCCATTCGAGAGCCTTCTTCACCTGGGCGGCGGCGAAGCAGAAGACATCGGCGTTGCAACTGGTGGCGGCACCGTGGAGGTAGCGGGGGTGGACGAAGTTCTGGGCGGTGCCCCACAGCAGGCGGATGCCGGAGTCGGCTTGCAGCTTCTTCAGTTCGGCGGCGACGGTATCGAAGTTGCGATGCGACTCGGCGAGGGTGCGGCCATGGGGAGCGACGTCCCGGTCATGCCAGCAGTAGAACGGGGCGCCGAGTTTGGAAGTGAACTCGAACATGGCCCGCGCACGGCTGACGGCTTCCTTGACGGTACCTTCACCGGTCTGCCACGGGCGTTCGGCCGTGCCGGAACCAAACATGTCGCCGCCGTTGCCCCGCATGGTGTGCCAGTACACCACCGCGAACCGGAGGTGTTCCTTCATGGAACGGCCTTCAACAATCTCGTCGGGATTGTAATGACGGAAGGCGAGGGGGTTCCGGGATTGGGGTCCCTCAAACTGGATGTTCCCGATCTTTGGGAAGAACTGCTTGCTCAACTTGCTCATGGATTGAAGCGGTGAGGACTCAGCCTCATGGGACCGGCGCGGGAAGTGAAGCCGGAACTGGGATGATTGACGGCACTGGAAATCACGATGGCCCGCGTTGAGGTGACTGGATAGGGTCGCCGACAACAACTCGATGAAAGCCGCTGTTCTCCGCGCCGTTAAGGAACTCGTTGTCGATACCGTCCCCATGCCGCATCCGGCTCCCGGGGAGGTGGTGGTCCGCCTGCGTGCAGCGGCGTTGAACCATCGGGATGTCTGGATCAAGCAGGGAGCGTATGCGGGGTTGCGGTTCCCGATCATCCCGGGTTCGGACGGTGCGGGTGAGGTGGCGGAATTGGGGCCTGGGGTGGATCCCGCCTGGGCAGGCCGGGAAGTGATCATCAATCCGGCCCTGGACTGGGGTCATGATCCGAAGGCGCAGGAACCGCGGTTCACGATCCTGGGACTGCCGAGGAACGGGACGTTGGCGGAGTATGTGGCGGTGCCGGCATCGCAGTTGGCTTCGAAGCCGGCGCATCTGGACTGGGTGGAGGCGGCGGCATTGCCGCTGGCGGGACTGACCGCATTCCGCGCCCTGTTCAGCCGGGCGAATCTCAAGGCCCATGAAAAGGTGCTGATCACCGGCATCGGGGGTGGCACGGCGGTGTTTGCCCTCCAGTTCGCCGTGGCGGCGGGAGCGCTTCCCTGTGTGACTTCCAGTTCGGAAGAAAAGATCCGCAAGGCCCATGGCCTGGGAGCGAAGGCTGGCGCCCTGTACACCCATCAGGAGTGGGCGCATCAGTTCGGTGAACATCACGGACCGTTCGATGTGATCGTCGACAGCGCCGGTGGAAAACACTTCGGCGAACTCATCGTCCTCGCGGCGTTGGGCGGTCGGGTCGTCTTCTTCGGGGCCACCGGTGGGAATCCGCCCGAGTTGCCGACCCGGAAGATCTTCTGGCATCAGCTGACATTGATGGGAACGACGATGGGAAGTCCGACGGACTTCCAGATGATGACGGCGTTTGTGTCGCGGCACGGGATCCATCCGGTGATCAGTCACCGGTTCACACTGGACAAGGTGGGCGAGGCCTTCGAGTTGATGGAACGGGGCGGCCAATTCGGGAAGATCGTGGTGGATCTGGGCTGAGGGGAGACCCTCCTGTTGGAGGTCGGGAGACGATAGCGAAGGGAGGGCATGGGGACGGCGGGTGGAACTCCGCGCTCCGTCCTTGGGGTTGGAGCGGCGGGTTGCGCTCGCCGCCTTCGTAGGTTCGCCGGGAGCGGTTTCCTTGCGGCTCCACCTCAATACGTGGCCCGGACCCGGTAGAACCGGTTGGTGTCGGCAGTGGGATCGGTCACCCGTGGATCTCCGAGGGCGTCGGGCGGCAGGTTGGTGAGGATTTCCCACACCGGTGGGAAGCCGGTGGTGAATTCGACCGTGTTGGTGCGGCCGGCGAGGCGGTTCCAACGGATCTCGGCCTGGCCATCCGGGGTGCGTGTGACCTTCACGCGCAGCAGGGTGACATCGACGAAGACGAGATCGGAGAGGGAGGCGAAGCGGGATCCGTTGGTGGCGGTGGCGAGGTTGTAGAGGGGGACTTCCCTGAATGGGGAGAAGGGATTACCGCCGCTGAGATTGACGATCAGGTTGGTGAACCCGGCGGGAGGATTGTTGGTGAAGAGGGGTTGGAAAGAATTCCAGGCGTCGAGGGTGGCCTCGGAACCGATGACGCGACCGAACACCGTGAATCCGCCGGAGTTGGCGGGATTGTCGAGGGCGACGGAATTGTTGGTGAGATTGAAGAAGAACTGGGAGGTGGCGGAGTTGGGGCTGGAGCCCTTGGCCATGGCGAGGGTGCCGCGGACGTTGGAACGGAACGGGCCGACATTGAACTCGTTGGTGATGGCGGCGCGGGTTTCGATCGCAAAGAGTTCCTCATTGGTCTGGCCGAGGTTTCTGACGCCGAATCCGCCACCCTGGAAGACGAAGTTGCGGACGGCGCGGTGCATGAACGTGTTGGTAAAGGCGCCATCGACGACATAGCGGAGGAAGTTGGTGGTCGTGATGGGTTTCTCGTCGTCATAGAGCTCCACCTCGACCTCGCCGATGGCGGTGCGGAACTGGACGATGGTACCGGCCTGGGTCGGGTGCTGCGGAAAACAGGCGGCGACAAGGAACAGCAGGAGGCTCAGTGCCTGGGAGCAGGGGAATTTCATGGGAATCATTTCTTGCGTCGGACGGGGGCGGGTTTCCGGGTCAGGCCTTCCGCCGCCGCGATGCGCTCCCGGAGCTGGGCATCGATGAGGGTGTTGTTGGCGTTGAGGGAATGTCGGAAGTCATCGCCGATGACTGGGGCATCCACTGTGCCACCGGCCCGCTCGATGATGAGGGCTCCGGCGGCGATGTCCCAGAGCCGGATGCCGGCTTCGACATAGCCATCGAAGCGACCGTCGGCCACGTAGGTGAGGGCGAGGGCGGCGGAGCCCATGAGACGGATCTTGCGCACGCGATGCACGAGGTCGGTGAACAACGGCATCATGTGGTTGAGACTCAGTGAACTCTTGGCAAAGCCCAACGACAGCACGGCTTCATCCAGGTTGCGTCGACGGCTCACCCGGATCCGGCGACCGTTGCATCGGGCAACGCTCTTGGACGTGGCCGTCCACGTCTCGTCCATGAACGGATCGTGGACCACGCCGACGACGGTCTGGAAGTTGGCATCGTCCCGGACCTGGAAGGCGATGCTCACGCAGGCATGGGGGATGCCATGGGCGTAGTTGACGGTGCCGTCGATGGGATCGACCACCCAGCGTGCCGGGGCGGTGTCGATGCGCGGATCCTGACCTTCCTCACCGAGGACGGGGATCCCGGGGAAATCACGGGCGAGGCTGCGGGTGATGAGGCGTTGGCAACGGACATCCAGGTCCAGCTTGATGTCGTGGGAGGAGGCCTCGTTGACCTTCTTGGTACGGCGGAGGTGGGTCCGCATGAGTTCGCCGGCGGCGCGTGCAGCGCGACCGGCGGCGTCCAGTGCGGTGGAGAGTTCGGAGGACGAAGTGCCCATGTCAGGGCGCGGACAGTACCGGGGCGACGGAAAACCCCAAGGCTGAAGGCGGGAGGGGAGGGAGGTGCCGCTGCGCCTATGGGATGCCGGTGTGAAGGGTGGTCACCTGGCCTGCCGAGATCTTCCGGACCCGGAGCGCTTCGGGTTCGAACACGAAGATTCCCTGGGTGGGATCCGGTGCGACGGCTATCCCAGTCGGGGCATCGAATCGGGCTGTGGCAAGTGGACCATCGTTGCTGCCGCGGGAACCCGACCCGGCGAACGTGGTCACCCTGCCGTCGGGAGATATCCTCCGGATCCGGCCGCTGTTCTCGGCGATGAGGATGTGCCCCGAGGCCTCGATGGCGAGACCCGAGGCGCCGTCGAATCGGGCCTCTGAACCCGGACCATCGGCGAATCCCCTTTCCGCACCCCCGGCCACGGTGGTGGTGAGGCCATCCGGAGCAATGCGTCGGATCCGCGCCCCGTCTTCAGAGAGCAGCAGGGCTCCATCGGGTGCGACCTGCATGGAACCACCATGGAGGTCCTTGAACTGTGCCTGGTTCCCCGGGCCATCCCGGTATCCCCAATCCCCGCCGGCGACACTGGAGATGCGACCTTCACGAGTGACCTTGAGGATCTGGGTGAAGCGGTACTGAACGGCATTCACCGCATACACATTGCCTTGGCGATCCACCGCGAACGGGTCGCCGCCGAGCCCGATCTTCAGGGGACGATCCTCATCGGGCGGTGGATGGAATCGGATGAGGGAACCGTCGGGCGCGAATCTCCACAGCCCGTTGCCGTAGTCGGAGGCGGTGACCATTCCGCCGTCCGGGCAGGGCTGGATATGATGCAGTTGGTGGAACTTTTCGTGGGTGGCGTCGAGGTGAAGGGTGTGGGCGACACCGTTGGTCCCGATCATCACGATGACGGGCCCGGCGACGAAGAAGACGCGGCCCATGGCATCCACGGCGATGCCGGAGCCGGGATGGGTGTGGCCGACGAAGCCAACCAGGAAGGCGATGGTCAGGATTGCGGCGGTGCGTTTCATGAGGCGGAAGGATCGCCGGTGACCACGGGAAGGAATCCCGCCAGCACCCGTTTCCGGGCGAACCAGATCAGGATGAAATCGAGCAGGATGGGTCCGCCCTCTCCGACGATGACATTCAGGACGCCGAACAGGTGGGAGGTCCAACCCGGTCCATTCGCAACGAAGCCGGCGCCATTCTGGAGTCCGAGCAGGAGGGCGATTCCCACCATGTGACAGGCGATCCACGGGAGGAAATCGGCGAAGGCGATGGTCTGGACCAAGGCGACGTTGAGGCGGGTGGAGCGAAGGGCCATCCACATGCCGAACCAGCACAGGACAAGGGCGGAGGTCAGGTTGCCCAGCGTGGAGAAGACGCCCTGCAGGATCATCTGGAGTTTGAAGCCGAACCAGAAATCCAGATCCACGGTGATGTTGGAAGTGTTATAGGAAGCCTGCATCTGAAGCAGGGTTTCGCGGATCTGCGCGGCCTGACCAAGGCCGACGACCAGGGTCAGGAGGAGGATGGGGATCGCGAATCGCCGGAGCAGGGCGCGCCAATGTCCGTGGATGATGGCTGTCGGGCGGGCCGGGGTGACCAGGAGAAGTTCAAAGGCACCGGTCTTGCGGGAATCAACGAGGTAACGGATGGCGAGGGTGGCGATCCAGAACTTGGTCAGAAGGATGAAGAGGGCGAACACGCCCTGGGTGCCTCCGATGGTGAAGGTCACCATGCCTGTCCCCGGAGTGGCCTGGAACTGTCGCCACGTCAGGTAGAGGACCGGTGGGATCACCAACAGCAATGCTGCGGTCATCATCCAGGTCAGGGAACGATCCCTGCCGGGGAGCCAGGCGAGAGGATCGGAGGTGCGCCGTTTCCGGCTCCAGACCTGGCGCCATCTTGCTCCGGGCCAGGCTCGATGCCGGCGGTCGGCGCCCTGTTGCCAGGTGCGTGGGGTGATCAGGCTGGCGACGGTGAGGAGCGTGGATGAAAGGCCGGCCACCGCGGCCATGCATGGCCAGTAATACCGTTCCGTCCCGTCCAGGATGCCGGCGACGGCGAGCACGGGACTGACCCAGCTCAGCCTGGGGTTGAAAGCCGCGCCGGTTCCATTTCCAAGCCAGGCATCCAGGGCTGGCAATCCCAGGAACACGGCCATCAACAGGATCAACGTCAGGCTGATGGATCGGAGAGCGTCGCGGCTGAGACTGGAGACGAAGACGCCGATCGATAGCGACAGGCCGAGGGAATTGACGAGCAGCAGCATCAGTTTCCAGAAGCTGGACCCGGTGACACCGCCCAGGAGGAAGCAGGTGGAGATGATGGGAAACGCCGCCAGCAAGGCGTAGGCGGCCTGGATCGAGTGGACGAACAGCTTGCCCAACACCACGTCGTATCCGGCCAGGTCGGTCAGGAAAAGCAGGCCGAGCGTTCCCTCGCGCTTCTCCTCGCTGATGCTGTCCGCGGTGAGGAATGCCCCGGCGACCGCGGTGAACACGACGCTGAAGCCGAGGAACAGGGTGAAGAGGACGACGCCGATGGGAGTGCCGAAAGGTCCCTGCGCGAAGTGCTGGAACAACAGGATGAACCCCGCCAGCGCGATGGCTCCCGAGGCGGAGGCGACCCGGATGCGATAGGTCCGTGGGCGTCGGGCGGAGACCCGAAGTTCACGATCCACGATGGGTAGCGGGAGCACGGAAGGCGATGGGACGGGACTCCAGACGTCGGGTCAAGCCATGGGACAGGCGATCCTGGGAGTACTTCTGACACGGGTACCGGCTCAGGATCCGAGGAAGGTGTTGAAACCGCCGCCGAAGAGTTCAGCGACATCCCGGACGATCTCATTGCGGTTGACGGTCCAGCCTGAGGCCTGGAGTCGGGCGTACCGTTCGTTGAGACAACGGGCGATGATGCGGCGGCTGTGATCCCACTTGTAGATGAGTTGATCGAGGACCCGGGCATCGCTGTGCTGCGGCGTGAAGCTGGTGCCGAGCAGTTCCAGACGCAGGGTGGTGATCTCGGAGATCAGTTGGGGCGTGTTGGTGAACCACCAGCAGCCAAACGGATGCAGGTTCCTGAACTTGCGGGCGAGGATGACGGCCTCGTGTTGGTTCTCGCGACTGAGGACGGTGACGAGGAACCGGTTGTCCGGGTTGCCAACGCACAGGTTCTGCAAGGCATCCAGGTTGCTGCGACCGACGCCGTCGCCGGCCAGGCGCAGGACCGGGTTGACCGAACGTTTCACCCCCAACATCAGGGCGAAGGCCTGGCCATGCTCGCGACAGTGCGGCAGGACCGCCTCGTCAATCAGCCATCCGGTGTCGGTGTCCGACGGATACGCAAAGTCCGGTGGCAACGACACCATGCAGTAGCGCGACCCGATCCGACGGGTCCAATCCCCCAGAAAGCGTCGCACCTCCGACACCGTCCGTTCACTGCGATCCGTCGACACGTCGTATCCCCAGGCCCGCAACCGCGGCAGGGTCCGGGGCCAGTCCACGAGCAGGGGATCGATCCGGAGCGCGGCGCGGAAGCGCGGGTCCCGTTCGAATCCCTTTTCCCACAGCGGACGTTCCTCGTCGTCGAAGGGCGAGTTGGTCATGCAGATCGAAGCGATGCCTGCGGTGGTGAGGACCTTGTCGATGTAGCGGCCGGGCTTCTGTTGGGCGAACCAGGCGCGCAAGGCGGGAAGGTCGTGGCGACGGGGTTCGATACCGAGTCGATGCAGCACGGTGAGGACGCCGTGGCAGGCTTCGGACACGGGGGAATGCCGGACGAACAGGGCGTCCCAGATCCATTCGGCTTGCCGGGATTTGGCGGCGGCCCAGAAGCGGTCGGCGGGAACGTCGAGATGCCGGAAGGCTTCGCTGACCAGATAGTGATAGGTCAGGAGATCATCGATCCCCCAGAGCAGGAGCGAACCGAAGGCGGGATCGTAGAGATGGGTATGGATGTCGTGGATGGGAGTGTTCATCACGACGCTGTCGACGGTCTCAGCGAGGGTCAGGAGAGCCATGGCCGCGAGGGTATGGGCATCGGGCGGGGCGGGGCGAGATCGGGATGGGATGGCCGCAGATGGGGAGGGAAGGGTGAGGTGGCCGCAGATTTCGCAGATGGGCAAGGGAAGGGTGACGTGGCCGCAGATTTCGCGGATTTCGCAGATGGGGAGGGTCAAGAGGGGGCAGGTTCATCGATTCAGAGAGGTGTCGGATGATCTCCATTTTTTTCCGTTCGCAAACATCCGACTTGGTCCACCAACAATGAGGCCTGTTTATCGTCCGCTGCTGCTGACTGCCCTTTCCGGGGTGGTACTGCTTCTCGATTCCCATGAAAGCGCAGGCTCAAGAACAACGACCGCCGTCCGTGATTTCCCCCGAGGTTGCTCCTGA
>CAZDYB010000168.1:360-8747 GCA_964509045.1 uncultured Akkermansia sp. | reverse complement strand
GCGGCGCGGCTTCATTCCTTCTGCTTCCTTTCGACCGTCGCCTGTCCATAGTTTGCCGCTGATTCCATGGGCGATCTGTTTTCCTTCACCCGCATCTCCGTCCTCCGTTCCGTCCTCCGCCGCTCCCGTGCGGTCGGGATCCTGACGGCGTGGGGAGTCGGGTTGGTTGGATCCGACCTGCCTCGTGCTGTCGACCCGGGCGACGCCGACATCCTTCCGCCACCCCCGGCAGATCACGCCGCCTTCCTGAAGCCGGGTATGGCCCGTCCGGGTCGTGCGGATCGCAGTCGGGTCACGGCGACGGACCGGGAGTGGTGGGCCTTCCAGCCCTTGCAAGCGAGTGTACCTCCCCGCAGTGGGGCAACCGGGGAAGAGCATCCGATCGATGCCTTCATCCGTGCCCGGTTGGAGACTGTGGGGCTGGGTCCCAACCCACCCACGGACCGGCGTCGGCAGTTGCGTCGGGCGACCTTCGGCCTGGTGGGGATGCCGCCCACACCCGGAGAGATGGCGGGGTATCTGGGCGATGCATCGTCGGGGGCCTGGGTGCGGCAGGTCGATCGATTGCTCGCTGATCCGCGCTTTGGTGAGCGTTGGGCGCGGCACTGGCTGGATGTGGCCCGGTATGCCGAGAGTTCCGGATTCGAGCATGATTACGACCGGCCTAACGCCTTTCATTACCGTGACTTCGTCATTCAGGCCTTCAACGACGACCTGTCGTATGAACGATTCGTGCATTGGCAGTTGGCGGGAGATGAGTTTGATCCGGACAATCCCCGGGCCCTGATGGCCACGGGCTTTCTTGGTGCCGGCGTGTTCCCCACCCAGATCACGCTGAATGAGGTGGAACGGACCCGGTACGACGCCATGGACGACATGCTGTCCACCACGGGTTCGGCCATGCTGGGACTGACCATTGGTTGTGCCCGTTGTCACGATCACAAGTTCGATCCGATCCCGACCCTCGATTACTACCGGTTGCTCGCGACGTTCACGACGACGGTGCGCAGCGATGTGGAACTCGATCTCGATCCGGAGGGGAATCGGCAGGCCCTGGAAAAGTTTGATCGCGAGCATGCGCCGCTGGTGGAGGCGTTGGGAGTGTATGAACGGGAAGCGTTGGGGATGAAGTTCGACACCTGGATGGCCTCCGGCGCACCGGGCGCCATCCAGGCCACCTGGGAACAACCGGAGTTCGATGTTGCGGTGTCGCGCGCCGGAGCCGTGCTGCGGCGTCTCGACGACGGATCGTTCCTGGCCGAGGGCGCCAACGGGGATTCCGACCAGTACACATTTGTCGCCACCGTTCAGAACCCCGGAGTGCGTGCGGTGCGGGTCGAGGCCCTGGCCCATCCTTCCATGACCCGGGGCGGACCCGGCCGGGCCGACAACGGCAATATCGGGCTCAGCCGGATCCGGGTTTTCGTCCATCCGATGGGAGGTGGTCCGACCAACGAGATCCGGTTGACGCGCGCCCGGGCCACGTTTGAACAGAACGATTCGAACCTCTCGGTGGCGTCGGCGTTGGATGACAATCCGAAGACGGGATGGGCGGTGGATCCGAAGTTCGGGGTCGATCACGCTGCGGTATTCGAATTCGAGCAACCGATGGGCGGGGCGGGACCGGTCCGTGTGGAGGTTCGACTCGAGTTCGATCTGAACACCCGCCACAACATTGGGCGTCCCCGGCTGACGTTCTCTTCCGAGCCCAATCCGGGTCTGACCAACACGGCGATGCCTGCTGCGGTGGCCCATCTGCTGGAGGGGATCCGGTCTGGAAACCGCGACGTTGCCAGTCTGAGCGTGGCCGACCGTGCTGCATTGAAGGAGTGGTGGAAGTCGGGTGAAGCTGGCTGGCGCGAGCGGAGCGCCCGGGTTGCGGAGCATGAGAAGCGTCGACCGAAACCGGTGCTGACCAAGGTGCTGGTCTGTGCCGAGGGCTATCCGCCGTTGCGGATGCACACGCAGGGCGCGGATTTCCTCAACGAGACCCATTTCCTCCTGCGGGGCAGCACCGATCTGAAGCGGGAGGTGGTGATGCCTGGATATCTGCGGGTGCTGGGTCGGGATGAGACGGATCGTTGGCGGATTGAACCACCCGTCGGGGTGAGGTTTTCCGGGCGGCGCCGTGCGCTGGCCCTGTGGATGACCGATGTCGAGCACGGCGCCGGATCCCTTCTGGCCCGGGTGATCGTGAACCGGCTTTGGCACCATCACTTCGGCCAGGGCCTGGTCTCGACCCCGAACGATTTCGGAACCCAGGGCAGCAGGCCGTCCCATCCGGAATTGCTCGACTGGCTGGCGGGCGAACTGATCCGCAACGGTTGGCGACTCAAGCCGATCCATCGCCTGATCCTCACCAGCGGGACGTATCTGCAACAGGACACGGCCGATGCCGCCCGTGTGAAGGCCGATCCCGACAACGCGCTGTTGTCGCGTTGGGCGCCGCGTCGATTGGAAGCCGAGGCGGTGCGGGATTCGTTGTTGGCGGTTGCCGGTGTTCTGGACGAGACCCGGTTCGGTCCTGGCACGCTCGACCCGGCCAGTCGGCGTCGGAGCATCTATTTCACGGTCAAACGCAGTCAGATGGTGGGAGCGATGCAGGCCTTTGACGCGCCGGAACCGTTGGTCAGCCAGGGCACGCGTCCCACCACCACCGTCGCGCCCCAGGCCTTGTGGTTGATGAACAATCCCGCGGTCCGTTCGTGGGCCACGGCCTTTGCGGACCGGATCGGTTCCAGCCCGGACCAGCCGTATTCGAAGGCCGTTGTCCGCGGCTATTCCATCGCTCTCAACCGGGCGCCCACCGAACCTGAACTGGAAACGGGAGCTGGATTCCTCGCGGCCCAGGAGGAGCGGTATCGGGTGGAGGGCAAGACCGATTCCCGTGAACGGGCGATGGCCGATTTCGCGCAGGTGATCCTGAGCCTCAACGAATTCATCTATGCCGATTGATCCTTTCGTCATGAACCGACGGGAAATGTTGCGACGTGCGGGTGCGGGTGCGGGATGGCTTGGCCTGGCCGGACTCCTGGGCGATGCCGGCCTGATGGGGAACGTCGCACGGGCGGCAGTGGGAAGTGATCCGTTGGCACCGCGCATCCCGCATTCCCGGGGACGTGCGAAGTCGGTGATCTGGCTGTTCATGAACGGGGGGCCCAGCCAGGTGGATACGTGGGATTACAAGCCGGAACTCATGCGCAGCGATGGCCGGGAGTTGGCCGGGTTCGACCGCAAGACCGGATTCTTCGCGGACTCGGTCGGGCCGTTGATGAAGTCGCCGTTTGAATGGGCGCGTCACGGTCAGAGCGGTTCATGGGTGAGCGACCTGTTCCCGCACATGGCGCGGCACGTGGACAAGATGGCGTTCCTGCATTCGTGCCATACCGAGTCCAACAACCACAGTCCGGCCCTGTTCATGATCAACACGGGATCGACCCGGATGGGATCGCCCTGCGTGGGTTCGTGGGCGACGTACGGGTTGGGCAGCGAGAGTCGGGACCTTCCGTCCTTCGTGGTGATGAGCGATCCGCTCGACCGCGGTCTGCCCAAGGGGCAGGCGTCCAACTGGGGTGCGGGTTTCCTTCCCAGCGTTTACCAGGGCACCTGGCTGCGTCCGAAAGGGGAACCCATCGACAACCTGCGTCCGCCTGCCGGGATGTCGGCGGATGCCCAGCGTGCCCAGCTGGATCTGCTGGCCCGGCTCAACCGGATTCAACCGGGTGCAGGGGCGGATGACGGCGAACTCGGTGCGCGCATCGAGAGCTTCGAGCTCGCCTATCGCATGCAGGCCGCCGCGCCTGATGCCTTCGACATCGATCATGAGCCGGAGGGGATCCGGCGCCTGTACGGACTGGATCAACCGCATTGCCGGCATTTTGCGGCCCAATGCCTGATGGCCCGGCGCATGGTCGAGCGCGGAGTCCGTTTCGTTCAGATCTATTCCGGCGGCATGGAGAACCAGCGTTCCTGGGATGGGCACGAGGACATCGTGGGCAATCATCGCGGGTTTGCGCGGGAGACGGATCAACCCATCGCCGGGTTGCTGGCGGATCTCCAGCAGCGCGGTTTGCTGGACGACACGTTGGTGGTGTGGGGTGGCGAATTCGGACGTTTGCCGGTGTCGCAGAAGGGATCGAAGCCGGGCCGGGACCACAATCCGCATGCCTTCACGTACTGGCTGGCTGGGGGAGGGGCGAAGGGAGGAGTGCATTACGGCGCCACGGATGAACTGGGACACCGGGCGGTGGATGACAAGGTCAGCGTGAATGATCTCCACGCCACGATCCTGCACCTGCTGGGCTTTGATCACGAACGCCTCACCTACTTCCACAACGGACGTCATTTCCGCCTGACCGACGTGGCTGGCGACGTGGTCAAGGCGGTCCTGGCGTGAGAGGGGACGGCGAATGCAATTCGCCGCTCCGACATGGGAAATGGAGCGGCGGGTTGTGCCCGCCGTGCGGGTGGGGTCCGGGGGAGGGCATCGTGTCGATGCCGATTGGGATGCCGAGGGGATCCGGGAGTTGAGCCCGGATGGGTCGGTGGCTTGCATGCGGGGGGAAGTTGTGAGGAAATCAGGAAGTTCCCCGTGTGCACCCGTGTCGGGTGGAGTGCGGGGGCGTCCTGTCATCCGCCATGAAAACATCTGCTGCCATTGTTGCCCTGGTCTGCGCTTCGGTGCTGACCGTCGAAGCCGCCCCAAAGAAGGTCCTGGTGGTCACCGCCACCAAGGGGTTCCGTCACAGTTCCATCCCCACTGCGGAAAATGTCCTGGTGACCCTGGGTGAGACCAGCGGGGCCTATACCGTGGTGGATGTGGTCCGGGGCGGGCCGGAAGGGAAGGACGACGCGGAGGTTCGCGAGAAGATGTCGATGGAGAAGCTGCGCGGGGTGGATGCGGTGATCTTTGCGAACACGACGGGTGAGTTGGCGATTCCGGACAAGGAAGGTTTCCTGAAGTGGGTGGAGGCGGGGCATGCATTGATCGGCATGCATTCCTGTTCGGACACCTTCCATGATTATCCGCCGTTCATCGGGATGTTGGGCGGTGAGTTCCTCACGCACGGCCCGCAGGTGGCGGTGGACATGTACAACGAGGATCCGACCCATCCGGCGACGCGTCATCTGGGGCCGATCTGGACGCTTTACGACGAGATCTATGAGTTCAAGAGCTTCCATCGGAACCGTGTGCATGGGTTGCTGACGCTGGACAAGCATCCGCACTCGATGGTTCCCGGAGATTATCCGGTGGCGTGGGCCAAGGAAGTGGGGCGGGGCGGCAAGGTGTTCTACACCTCGCTTGGGCATCGGGAGGATGTGTGGACGCATGCGTTGTACCAGCAGCACATCCTGGGTGGGATCCAATGGGCATTGGGCCTGGAGAAGGGCGATGGCAAGCCGACCGATGTCTCGAACCGGTTGTCTGCGGCGGAGGAGAAGGAAGGGTTCAAGCTCCTGTTCAACGGCCGGGATCTGACGGGTTGGAAGTACAGGAATGATTCAGGCAAGAAATCGTGGAGCGCGCACAACGGCATGCTCTGCAATGTGCTGGGCAAGGATGAACATGGAACCGACCTGTTGACCGACGCCAAGTACAGGAACTTTGTGGCCCGGTATGAGTTCCAGGTGCCGCCCGGAGCCAACTCGGGCTTCTACCTGCGCGGTCGTCACGAGATCCAGGTGTTCGATGACTTCAAGGGCGGCAAGCCGGAGAAGGGTGGCAACGGGGCGATCTACAATGTGAAGGCGCCGACCCTGTTCGCCTCACGGCGTCCCGGTCAGTGGCAGCAGGCCGAGGTCCGGATCGTGGACCAGAAGATCACCGTCATCCTCAACGGGGTGAAGATCCATGACCAGGTGGATTGCCCGAAGGCGACCGGCGGCCAGTTGGACGACAACGTGGATCAGCCCGGCCCGATCCTGCTGCAGGGCGACCACGGTTCCGTGGCGTTCCGCAACATCCGGCTCAAGGCGCTTTGAGTCCGGCGAGGAACTCGATCAGGTCGCGCATCTCGAACGGGGTGAGCAGGTCGGCCAGGCCTTCGGGCATGGCCGACAGGCCGCCATCGGCGGGTTTGTATCCCTCGGCGTAGTCCTTGTTGGGAGACACGATGGATTCGAGGAGATAGGCGCGGTCACGGATCCGGGCGATGCCATCGAGGGCGGGACCGACGGTGCCGCCATCATTGCCGACCTTGTGACAGCGCAGGCATTGGACCTGGGGGTTGTCCTTGAAGATGGCGGCGCCCCGGAGGGCGTCGCCGCCGTTCAGGGTGAGGCGGCGTTCGCCCAGGGCATCGTCTTTTGGAAGGGTGGCCAGCCACTGTTCGCGAAGGGTGCGCAGGGCCGGCGCCTGGTTTTGGCGAACCTCTGCCGCGTGGAGGACATCCAGGTGCAGTTCCCTCGGCATGTTCCCCGCCAACAGACGTTGCAGCGCATCGGCCAGCAGGGCATCGGCATCGGGCTGAGCCAGGAGTGCAAGCGCCTTGAATCCCGCCTGGGCAATGGGGGTGGCTGAGCCGGGCTCGACCAGTCGGGTCAACAAGGGCAGGGCACTGCCGGGGTCGAGTCGGTCGAGATGAGGGATCGCAACGGTGCGCAGGGCGGGATCGGGATCGGCGAGGGCGAGTCGGACGGCGTCGCCGGCCTGGATGGCATTGAGATGGGCGAGCAGGGGTACGATGGCGCGTCGGAGCGGGGGTGGGGTGTTGGTTCGGGTGAAGATTTCGAACAGGGGTTGCGCGGCTTCCTTGGTGCGGAGGGCAGCGGCGGTATCGACCACGGCCAACTGGACCTCGAGCGGCGCGGGTCCACCGGGAACCACGATGCCGTACTCGTCCGGAGTCGAAGGGTTCAGGATTTCATCGGCGACACGGAGGAAGGCGCGACGAGCGGCTTCGCCATTGCGTTTCAGGGCCATGGCTTCCTCGAACGAGGCGGAGCGGCCGAGGTCATGGGGCAGGATGGGCAGGGCGGTGGCGCGGGAACCGGCGGCTGCTGCGGCCCGCTCGAGGAGTGGATTCGGGTTGGGACCCGCAGCGGGTTCGGGAATGGTCGATGCCCGGCCCAGGATGACGGGGGGACGCCACAGGCCGTTGATGGGATCGAGGGGCGGTGGTTGGGGCCAGTGGCCCAGGGCGCGGAGGGCGGCGGCCCGGGCGGATGGCGATGGATCACGTCGTTTGGCAAAGCCCGCGAGGATCAGGGCATGCTGCTGGGTGCCGAGACGGAAGGCGGCATCGACGGCCCGGGTGTGGATGGCCGGTGGACAATCGACACGACCGAGCAGGGATGCGAGGGCAGGGAGACCGGCTGGAATGGGGGCATCATGGATGGCCCGTGCGGCGGCGATGACGACCCGAGGATCGGCATCTGAAAGGAGATTGGTGATGGCGGGCAGTCGGAGTTGGCGGAAGGCGAGTGCGGCGCCGAGCCGGATCTCGGGATCGGGATCCGAAGCGCGTCGACGCAATTGGGGATGGGGCATGGGATCGGATCCGATGGATCCAAGCCGGGACCAGAGACGGGATGCGGCGTGGGTCAGGAACGGATCACGGGAACCATTGACGGCGAGGAGTGCGGCGACGGCGTTGGAGGCGGGAGTTGGATCGTCGAGCAGCGGGGCGAGATCCCCGAGGGCCATGGCGGCGTGGAAGCGGACGGGATCGGATCCGTTGAGGGAACGTTGGACGAGGGCCGGGATGATTTCCTGGATGCCGGCCTCGGCAAGGACGCGTGCAGCGACCGAGGCGACCTGGTCATCGGGATCATCGATGAGGGCTGGGAGGGATTGGACCGGGGTTGCGGAGGTGGATCTGGGGGAAGCGCGAAGGATCTGTCCGATGGCCCAGAGGGCATGGCGCCGGGCGAGGGAAGAGGGGTTGGCAGTGGCAATGCTGGAGAGGGCTGCGAGGGCTGCCGGGCCGCGTCCGGCGAGTTCGAACTGGGCTTCCTGGCGGATGCGTCGGTCGGGATGCTGCAGGTGGGTGCCGAGGTTGAATGAAGACTCGTAGGCGAGACCCCGGGCGAGCAGACGCTTCATCTCGGCGACCTGTCGGGCTTCCTGGGGAGGGATGGGATCGGAGGGCGTGATGCGATAGATGCGACCCTTGAGCGGTTGTCCCCAGCCGGCGACCCAATCCAGGACATAGGCGGCGCCGTCGGGCCCGAAATCGACGTCGGTGGGCCAGCAGTTCCAGAGGAACTTTTCCTTGGTGGCGACCTCGAGGGAAGCGCCGCGGGGACGGACGGTATAAGCCCAGACACCGCCGGGGAAATCGGCGTGGAGGAAGGTGCCGCGAAGTTTCTCGCCGAAGCCGGTGCCGGGATAGAAGGCGAGGCCACTCGGACCCTGGCTGACGGTGCCGGCGATGGGCAGGATGTTG
>CAZDYB010000168.1:0-350 GCA_964509045.1 uncultured Akkermansia sp. | reverse complement strand
TCCTGTCCGCCCTTCCAGAGTTCTTCCTGGACCCAGGGCCCGAACCCGGCCATGTGCTGGTAGCTGGCGCGCCATCCGTAATCCCCATCCCGGACGAGGTGCAGGACCCGGCACGGATCCGCACCGGCGGTATCGTTGTCGACCGTCCACAGATTGCCATCGTCGTCGAAGGCCAGTTCCTGCGGATTGCGCAACCCGATGCAGAACACCTCCAGGTTTCGGCCGTCGGGTTCGCATCGGAGTACCGCGCCCATGTCGGGCAGGTGGATCACGCGACCCTCGCGATTGGTGAGGGAGGCGCCGCGATCGCCGAAGCTCATGTAGAGACGGCCATCGGGACCGAAGACGAG
>CAZDYB010000167.1:0-8766 GCA_964509045.1 uncultured Akkermansia sp. | reverse complement strand
TGCCCCAGACCGATCCCATCACCCGCGCCGTACTTCACGGTTACCTCCGCCACAGCGCGGTCGGCGACATCAACAACGTCAATGTCCGCAGCGCCGCCGCCGCCCTCGGAATTGCCGTGGAAGAGAAACGGTCGGACGAAGCCGTCACCTTCAACGAATGGCTGCATGTCCAGCTTTTCAAGGGCAACGCCAAGATGCTTTCCGCCGGCGGCACCTTCTTCGGTTCCCCCAACAATCCCCGCATCGTCCGCCTCTATTCCACCGCCGTCGAAATCCCCATCAGCGGCACCATCCTCCTCCTCAACAATCAGGATCGACCCGGGATCGTCGGCCGCCTCGGCAGCATCCTCGCCAGTCACAAGGTCAACATCGCCAGCATGAGCCTCGGACGCGAAGCCGTCGGCGGACAGGCCCTCACCGCCCTGGTCCTGGACACTCCACCCTCCCAGGCCTGTCTCGACGAACTCCGTGCCGAACCAGCCATCACCAACGTCAAGGTCGTCACCCTCTGACCCGCAGCCCGGGGGCACCCCCGGACTCCCGATCCCTTCCGTGAACCCCTCCGCCTCAGACGGCCCGGTCCTGTTCGGCTTCGAATGCGGCGGCACCCGCACGGTCGTCCTCGCCACCACCACCAACCTCACCCCGCTCGGCCGGGTCGAAGGCGGACCCGCCAATCTCAGGCTCATTTCCAACGCCGATCTCGCCGACCTGTTCCAGCAACTCACCTCCGGGTTCCCCGCTCCGTCCGCCATCGGCGTCGGCATGGCCGGAGTTCGGGACACCGCAGACATCCAACGCGTCCTCGGTATCCTCGACGGGATCTGGCCCGCCGTGCCCGCCCACGTGGATCATGACCTCGAATCGGCCCTGTCCGCCGCCGGTCTGGATCTCCCCGGCGAAGGTCGCTCCCGGGTGATCGTCCTGAGCGGCACCGGTTCCTGCTGCTATGGTCGCTCTGCATCCGGCCGCACCGCCAAGGTCGGCGGGTGGGGACACCTTCTCGGCGACCGCGGCAGCGCCTATGACATCGCCCATCGCGCCCTCCGCGCCTCCGCGCATCACCTGGATCACACCGGTCGTTGGTCCGCGTTCGGGTCCCGCGCCCTCCGCGCCACACTGCTCAACACCCCCAACGACCTCATCGCCTGGCTCCAGTCCGCCACCAAGACCGATGTCGCCGCCCTTACCCCCGAGGTGTTCGAGGCCGCCGCAAACCGCGATCCGGTTGCCCGACAGGTCCTGGCAGACACCGTCGAAATCCTCTCCAGCGATGCCATCGCCTGCGCACGTCGACTGGGAAGATCCGTGAAGGCCGTCGACTTCGTCCTCTCCGGCAGCGTGTTGCTCAGGCAACCCGGCTTCGCGCGACAGGTCGCCCGTCGCATCCGGGAATCCCTTCCCGGCGCCCGTGTCATTCCCCTCCAACGGGACTCGGCGTGGGGCGCGGTGGTCATGGCCCGGAAGACCCTCGATGCGAGCCCTCGGTCCAATCCCCACCCCGCCCCACCCACCTCCCATCCGATCCCGACCAACACCCCCAATCCAATCCCTCCCACCACACGCCTGTCCCCAACCGAGGAGCGCAATCCAGCCTCGACCCATCTCGATGACCTGCCATTGGCCCGGGCCATCGATTGCATGCTGGACCAGGATGCACGGATCACCGACGTCATCCGCGCCCACCGAAAATCCCTGGTCCGTCTGGTGGAACGGGTGGCCACCGCCTTGTCCGATGGTGGACGCCTGATCTATGTCGGGGCGGGAACCAGCGGACGCCTCGGCGTATTGGATGCCAGCGAATGTCCGCCGACTTTCCGCACCCCGCCCGAATGGGTGCAGGGAATCATGGCCGGCGGGGTCAAGGCGCTCTATTCGGCTGTCGAAGGCGCCGAAGACAGCCCGTTGATGGGTCGGGAAGCGGTGGCCGGCCGCAACGTGGGTTCCAAGGACATTGTCATGGGAATCGCGGCCAGCGGACGCACCCCGTTTGTCTGGGGCGCACTCCACGACGCCCGCGAACGCGGCGCCTTCACCGCCCTGCTCTGCTTCAACCCTCATCTCCGCATCCCCCGCAACTCCCCTCCAGACCTCCTCCTCGACATCGAAACCGGCCCCGAGATCCTCACCGGTTCAACCCGCCTGAAAGCCGGCACCGCCACCAAACTCGTGCTCAACATCGTCACCACCCTCGCCATGGTGCGCCTCGGCAAGGTGGTCGGAAACCTGATGGTCGACCTCAACCCGTCGAACGTGAAGCTCCGCGACCGCGCCGTGCGCATCGTGCGCGAACTCACCGGAGCCGATCCCCAATCCGCAACCGATGCCCTCGAAGCCGAGAAGTGGATCGTCACCAACGCGATTGCCCGCATCGGACGCAGGCCAACTCCTCGCCGGCGATCCACCAACCGCTGAACCGCTTCGCTCCATCCCATGCCCGTCATCGATGTCCGCGGCCTGACCAAGAGCTTCAAGACCTACAAGAAGGAACCGGGATTCCGCGGAGCCCTGCGCGGCCTGGTGTCGCGGCGTCACGAGACGGTCACCGCAGTCCGCGATGTCTCCTTCACGGTCGAGGAAGGCGAGTTCGTCGGTTTCCTCGGCCCCAATGGCGCCGGCAAGACCACCACTCTGAAAATGCTCTCCGGCCTGCTCCACCCCACCTCGGGCGAAGCCCGGGTCCTCGGCTGCATCCCGTGGGAACGACAGGACGAATACCGTCGCCAATTCGCCCTGTTGCTCGGGCAGAAGAACCAGCTGTGGTGGGATCTGCCCGCCCGCGAATCCTTCGAGCTCAACGCCCGCATCTACGGCCTCGACCCGGCCACCTACCGCAGGACCCTGGATGAACTCACCGCCATGCTCGGGGTCCGGGACAAGCTGTCCACCGCCGTCCGCGAACTCTCACTCGGCGAACGCATGAAATGCGAACTCATCGCCGCCCTCCTCCACCAACCCCGCGTCCTCTTCCTCGACGAACCCACCATCGGCCTCGATGTCATCTCCCAGCGCGTCGTCCGCGACTTCCTCCGCGAACACAACCAACGCCGACGCACCACCATCCTGCTCACCAGCCATTACATGGCCGACATCCAGGAACTCTGCAGCCGCGTCGTCATCATCGACAAGGGTACCCTGTTCTTCGATGGCCTCCTCTCCGACATCCTCGACCGGTTCGCCAACTTCAAGATCATCACCATCCTCTATGACGCCTCCGACCCGGGGCGGTCCGTCGATCCCACCCGCTACGGCGAAGTCATCGAGTCCGCCCCGGGAACACTCCGGTTGAAGGTGACCCGCGACCGCGTCATCAGCGCCTGCAAGGCCCTGCTCGATGAATTGCCGGTCCAGGATATCGACATCGGCGAAGTCCCCATCGAGGACGTCATCCGGGCCGTGTTCCAACGCGAATGATCCCCCGAACCCGCCCTTGCCCGCCACGGTCCGTCATCGAACCTCCCCCGCATGAGCGAGCCTTCCACCGACCCCACCGTGCTGATCCCGGCCGGGTCGGAACGACGGGCCATGGATTGGAGCCTGGCCCTGGCCAGTCAGGAGATCGAGGTCGGCATCGAAAGGGATGCCTGCTCAGGACGCTGGATGCTGCGGGTGCGGGCCGATGACGAGGGACGGGCACGGGAGACCTTGCGGAAGTTTTTCCAGGAGAACCGGGGTTGGTCCCTGCGCTTCAATTCCCTGGGCGAAGAATGGCCCCTCCAACTCGACTGGGCCGCGCTGGTCTGGGTCTCGTTCATGACCCTGCTCCATGGACTCGGCGCCGCCCCGGCCCGCAACACGCTGTTTCAACCCCGCGCCTTCCACTCCGGCGAATGGTGGCGCGCCTTCACCGCCACCTGGCTCCATGCCGACCTCGGGCACCTCGCCATGAACGCCATCTTTGGCGGCCTGCTCATGGGCCTCGCCATGGGCCGCTACGGTGCCGGTCTCGCAGCCGCTTCCGCCCTCGCAGCCGGTGCACTCGCCAATGCCATCGCCCCCGTGTTCCGTCCCGGCGATTACATCGGCCTGGGCGCTTCCGGAGTGGTGATGGCCGCGCTCGGGATGCTCACCACCAATCTGACCGTCCTCTGGAAACATGGCTTTCGCGCCACCCGTTGGATCGTTCCCGGCCTCGCCGGTGGCACCTTCCTTTTCCTCATGCTCGGGATGGATCCCAAGGCCGATGTCCTCGTCCACACCCTCGGCTTCCTCCTCGGCATGTCCGCCGGTTTTGCCGCCTCCTGGATCCCATCCCAACACCGGGCGCTCTCCTCGCGCCTCGGCTGGACCCTTGTAGCCCTCCAGATCCTCCTGCCGTGGGGTTGGGCCTTGTCCCGTTGATCCGGGCAACGGGTGACCCAAGTGACCACGGTTCGATGCCCGCAGGTTTCGCCGAGTGACAGGGCCTTTGAGTCATCGTCTGGAGCGGCGACGTTCGGTCGCCGTCGGATATCGCAGCCTTCAGTATGGGCCAAGGCCTTCGAGTCGGTTTGGAACTTCGCTCCGGAACCCGTTCTGGATTCAACCGACGGACAATCGCATGCCCTTTTCCTGTACCCTCATGATCTGCGGAATCCCCGGCTTCCCCCGTTTCGAAGCTACTTCTGCGGCTGACCCACCACCGGCTTCACCACCCGCAACCGGAACCACACTTCCTCCGGCGTGAACCATGTCGCAAAAAACCGCTCATACATCACCGGCTCCAGGTTCATCAATACACCCGTCCAGCGCAGCACCGCGAAGTTCGAGACATGGAACCGCTTCTCCTCCACCCGGAACCGCGCCGGTGAATTGTAGTTGGTCCGCTGCCCCAGCTTCCATCGCTCATAGAACTTCAACCGTCGCCCACTCACGTCCTCGTAGTTGTCAAAAGACCGGATCCCGAACGGGGTCCGATGATCCGGCTCGGAATAATACTTGGTGCTCAGGAAGAACGGCACCCGCACCACCACCAACGCCCCCGGCCGACACACCCGCCAGATCTCCGTCACCACCGCGTTGAAATCCGGCAGGTGCTCCAGGATGTGGCTGGCCAACACCTCATCAAAGTGATCAGCCGGATAGGGCCACGGATACCGCGTCAATTCCGTCACGGTGTTCCCCCCATAATCCACACAGTCCAGGTTCACCCAGCCCGGACGGATATCCAGACCGCACCCGATGTTCAGGCGTCGTCCCGGATCCGATTTCACGGCGTCGATCATCGCCCAGACCCTTCTCCATCCCCCTCCCGCAATCCAAGCAACAACGCGCAATTCCACGTCAGGAACTCCCGCACCAACGGCACCTTCACCAACCCTTCCCATTCCGTGTAGTAACGCGGCGCCATCGCATCCACCACCAACCGCCCATCCTCCTCCAACCAATCCAGCGTCTGACCAATGTGGGTGATGAACAGGTTTTCCCCGGGCCGATGAAACCGCGGACGCCTCGCGAGACGGTCATACAAGGCCGGACCCAGCCGCGATCCCAGATAATGCAGCGGTGAAAACTCATGGCCTCCCCACGGCGACAACCAATTGGTCCAACTCAGGTACAGTCGCCCACCCGGCGTCAGCAACCGATCCGCCCGGGCCAGGAACTCCCTCGGATGCCGCAGGTGCTCCAGCACGTTCGAAAAGATCACCAGATCATACCGTCCCACCCCCTCCAACCCGTCCTGATCCAGATCCACCGCCTTCCACACCGCATCCCGATGCTCCGGCAACAGGTAATTCGCCTCATCCGCAAAGGTCACCTCGCATCCCAACCGCCGCAGTTGCCCTCCAAACACCCCATGCCCACACCCCAGGTCCAGCACCCGCACCCCCGCTCCCATCCGCACCCCCTTCTCCTGCAACCACCGGATCGAATCCGTCGCCTGCAGGGCGTAGAAAACCGCGTCATCGCGGTGCTGTGCGAATCGCAATAGCAACTGGGGCAGGATCATCGTCGGGCGCGCAGTAAACGGGTCGTTCCGCTTCCGCTCAAGCCCTGTTCCCTCTCAGGTTCTCCACTCTGCCAAGCGGGGAATGGGGCGGGGAGCAATGGGGTCGTATCTAAATAATTGATGATCGGACTGATCCCCGATTGCCTGCCGCCCGCATCCACCCGTTCTCCGCCGCTGCCAACGGAACCATCGGGAACGGGGCCGTTCCAGCTGGCCCGATTCCCCTGTCGACCGCCTGGGTTGGAACCCACTGCTCACCCCCGGTGAAGCGGTCCGCCTCCGCGGTGTTCCCTCACAGCGCATCCCGCCGATCACCCGGGTCCGCGATGTTCGGTCGCCGTTCAGGCAGCCCGGCGACTGACCCTCGCCGCTCCCAAGAATCGGATCCCGCCGTCACCGACGGGATCCCCCCGACGATCCAACAGTCCGATTCCGTTCAGTGCTGGAACCGCACCGGTTCGTGGAACAGTTGGAAGAAGCAGGGCTCGATGATCAATCGGAGGAGGTCGTCCTCGCGCCGCTTCAGGTCCGCAAAGAATCGCGGCGTCACTCCATCCGCCGGATCCAGCTTCGGCATGTTCGCTCCCGTGAGAAAGTCACTGAGCCGCGCCATCTCCCCGGTCCGTCTCGGAAAGACATGGGTGAAGGGCGTGCCGGTCTCACCGGCGTGACAGCCGTTGCAGGTGTTGAGCGAGAACCGGTGACGCACCTCGCCCGGGATGGTTGATCCGACCGGCGCCGGTCCATCCCAGAAGAACCGGTCTGTCGGCATCGGCGCATTGCCCCCGATGAACGGCACATGCGGCTTGCCCGGCGTCCGCCAGTTCAACGGAACCACATGCTGCTCGGCCAGGATGTCCGCGGCATTCATCGCGCAATACTCAGCAATGATCGGCGTGGCATTGTGATCAAAGTCCGGGGTCTGCTTGGCCGTCACCTGACGCAGCCATCCGGCATCGCTGTCCGTGGCGAACAGCCGCCATTCCCTCATGTCCCACGGTTCCTCCAACAACTCATTCACCCGGAGCTGGCTCAAGGCACTCAGGTTCGGTCTCCGGGACGGATCCGCTCCCGCCGTCGCGAACTGATCCGTGATCTTCTGCATCGCGTCGTTGTAGGCAGGCCCGAATGGGATCCTCGACAATGCAAACCATTGCATCCCCCAATCCTTGATCTCCGCACAGCTCCGCTTCGGCACGCAGTACTCGAAGATCACCGTGAACTGCGCCGGATCACATTCTCCCGGCGGCACCGGATCTCCTGGACTGCCCGGATAACCACCACCCGTCCCGTTGTTCGTGCCCCGCTTGAAGGCATCGGCAATCAACCCGAACACAAATCGAGCCTCGCCACCCACACACGACGGATCACAGGCATCATCCGAGACTCCCCCGCCGTACCCGGGGTTCCCCCGCAGGTCCACCCGGTTCACAATCGCCAGCAGACGGAACGGCGCGATGGCCAGGTCCAGCGGCTTGTCCGCTCCGCCCGATGCGATCTCCCAGTCACGGATCACCTGGCTCAGGATCTCGGGATTCCGATTGGTGACGGTGTCGAACTGGATGACCTGATCCGTCTGCCACGACCGCAGCCAGCGCCGGGTGAAGTCCCCCGGGTCAATTCCGGTGACTGGCCCATTGCACATGTCGATCATCAGCCTTCCAAACGTCCACGGCCCAAGCCGGGTCCCACGTCCGGTACACGGATCAAATGTCCGCATCGGATCCTCCACCACGGACAGATCCGTCACCATCAGGCTCTTCGGCCAGAAGATCGCCCGGTCAATCAGGTCCACGATGTTGGTGGGGTTCGTTGGCGGGATAGTGTTGGTGACTCCGATGGGCAATGGCACCGGATTGGCCTCGAGTATGGGTTTCGATCCGCCCGGTGCCGGTCCCGCCGGCGTGCCCGGAACAACCGGTGCCACCGGCGACGGGTGCACCGCAATCAATTCACCCCGTTCAAACGCCGCCACATCGAACAGGCCCGGCCGCCCGGCATCCACCGCAGCCCGGCCCGCGAAGTTCCCGAACACCCGGAAATCCTTCACCAATTCCTCCACGAAGACGTTCGCTTCGGAAAACTCGGTCGGCTCCAGGAAGATCGCCCCGGTGTGGATCCCGTCCGCCGCCACCCGATCCCCGGCCTGGCCGTCGTCCCGCAGGTGAACGACATCGCCATCCAACAGCAAATGGAACTCCGCCGGCGCACCCTGGCCGGCAACCAGTTCCACCTCGAGAAACGCGTTGCCGGCAGGGGATTCACCCTTGCGCAGGAAGGAACGCGCGATGCGGAACGGCGAACGCGGGTCGCCGCCGACAATGGGTTGGGGTTCACCCGGGACACCCCGGTCAACGATCCGGAAGAACCGGTTGCCTTCGCGCAACGCGGGTACCCGGGCCGAACTGATGCGATCCTGTGGCGCCCGGACCGGAGTCCAGGGGCCGTTGGGCGTGGGGGCCACCTGGAGGTCGCCGCCCGATGCCCAGTTGAACAACACGTTCTCTCCTTCGAATCGCGGCGGAGACAAGGGCGTGCCGCCCGTCTCCTGCCTCGCCATCAGGGAGGTTGCCATGGACACCGTCCATGCGAGGGCTGCGACCATGCGCAGCCAAGGGTTCCTGGTTTTCATGGGAATGAACTTTCGGAAAGACCCCCGGGGCCTTCCCGTCCTGTGCGGCTCCAGACGACCTCAACCGTGCCCGTCCGTTCCGCATTTCCCCTCCCAGCAGCCAAGGGACCGTTCGCATCCCTGCAAATCCCGCACCCTGCCAATGCCCCGTGACTGATAGGGGTAGGGATGGCCGTTGCCGGCCACCCCTCCCTCCAAACCGGAC
>CAZDYB010000166.1:0-8831 GCA_964509045.1 uncultured Akkermansia sp. | reverse complement strand
ACGGATCACCCGGGGTGTCGCTTCGCTCCCGCCCGGGCTACCGGCTGAAACGCCTCCGGCGTAGAGATCACCTCGTTGTCTCGAGGATTCGGACGTGCCTGAGTTGAGGTAGGAATATCAAGAACAGGGTAGTCTGGGGCAGGCTCTATTTAGGTCCCGAGACCGGGCGTCGAGTACGAGTACGTGTACGAGTACGAGTACGGGGGTGGGGAATGGCGGGGCTATTTGGAGCCGAGGGCGGAGGCCATGGTGAAGATGGGGAGGAGGAGGCCGAGGGCGAGGAAGCCGATGGCGGCGGCGACGGCGCAGAGGATGACGGGTTCGATGAGGCGGACGGCCTGGTCGACCTGACGGTTGGTGCGGCGTTCGACGGTATCGGCGATCTGGACGAGGACTTCCTGAAGTTTGTTGGATTCCTCGGCGACGGTGATCATGGCGAGGATCTGTTCGGGGATGAACCCGCCCTCTGAGAGGGGTTCGGAGAGGCGTTTGCCGTCGCGGACGGACTCGGTGGCTTCGGCGATGCGGTCGGCGAGGATGAGGGAGCCGGTGGCGTCCTTGGAGATGCGGAGGGCCTGGAGGAGGGGGACGCCATTGGCGAGCATGGTGCCGAGGATGCGGCAGAAGCGGGTGATGGCGAGGAGACGGAGGGCATTGCCGACGACGGGGATTCGGAGTTGCCAGGATTCGAGGGTGCGCCGGTGTTTTTCGTTGCGGATGGCGGTCCAGAGGCCTGCGGCGAGAGCGATGAAGACGGGGATGAGGACGTACCAATAGCCGCGGACGATGCGGGAGGCGGCGAAGAGGAGTTCGGAGGGGAGGGGTTTCTTGGCGGAGGCGAGGAGGGGTTCGAACTTGGGGACGAAGAAGATGAGGGCGGCGACCATGACGACGGTGCCGAGGGTGGCGAGCAGGGCGGGGTAGATGAGGGCGCCCATGACCTTGGAGCGGAGTTCCTCGAAGCGTTCGAGGAAGCCGGCGAGGGAACGGAGGACTTCCTCGAGGAAGGCGGCGCGTTCACCGGCCTGGATCATGGCGGTGTGGAGGGTGGGAAAGACGTCGGGGTATTGTCGGAGGGTATCGGTGAAGGACTGGCCTTCGGCGACGGAGGTGCGGACTTCGCGGAGGAGTTGTTTGAGGTCGGGATTGACGGCGGACTTGATGAGGGAATCGAGGGAGCGCAGGAGGGGAACGCCGGAGCCGAGGAGATCGGCGAGCTGGGCGTAGAGCATGCCGAGGTCGGAGGTGCGGATGCGTCGGCGGCGTGGTTTGCCGTCGGGGTTGGAGTCGTGGGCGGCGACGGTGACGGGGAAGAGGCGTTTTTCGGCGAGGACACGGAGGGCGGCGGCCTGGGAATCGGCTTCGAGGGTTCCGGAGGTCTGGGCACCGGCTTCGGAGAGGGCGGTGTAGGAGAAGCGGGGCATGGATCAGGGATGAGGGATCAGAGGGCGGTGCAGAGGGCGACTTCGTCCGGGGTGGTGACGCCGAGGCGGGTCTTGATCCAGCCATCCTCGCGGAGGAGCCGGAGGCCGGCGGGGCGACCGGCAGCGATGATCTGGTGGGCGGGGGCGCGGGCGATGATGAGTTCGGCGATGGCGTCGTTGGTGGTGAGGAGTTCGTAGAGGCCGGTCCGGCCGCGGTAACCGGTATTGCGGCAATTGGGGCAACCGGTGCCGCGAGCGAGTTGGGCGCCGGGATCGAGTAGGAGATCCTTGGGGATGTTGGCGCGGTCGGGGACGTAGAGTTCCCGGCATTTGGGGCAGACTCGCCGGACGAGGCGCTGGGCCATGGAACCGATGAGGGTGGAGGCGACGAGGAAGGGTTCGACGCCCATTTCGCAGAGGCGCATGGGGGCGGAGGCGGCGTCGTTGGTGTGGAGGGTGGAGAGGACGAGGTGACCGGTCATGGCGGCCTGGGTGGCGGCGGAGGCGGTTTCGAGGTCACGGATTTCGCCGATCATGACGACATCGGGATCGTGACGGAGGATGGCGCGGAGGCCCTTTTCGAAGGTCATGCCGACCTGATGATTGACGGGGATCTGGTTGACGCCGGCGAGGTGGTATTCGACGGGGTCCTCGACGGTGATGCATTTGAGGCCGGGACCGACGATGGCATTGAGGGCGGCGTAGAGGGTGGTGGTCTTGCCGGAGCCGGTGGGGCCGGTGACGAGGAAGATGCCGTGGGGCCGGTCAATGAGGCCCTTGAAGGTGCCGAAGGTCCCCTCGTCCATGCCGAGCTGCTGGAGGGTGAAGAGGACATTGGACTTGTCGAGGAGGCGCATGACGACGCCCTCGCCGAAGAGCATGGGGATGACGGAGACGCGGACATCGACCTGGCGCCCGCCGACATTGAACTTGATGCGGCCGTCCTGGGGGATGCGGCGTTCGGCGATGTTGAGGTTCGCGAGGATCTTGATGCGGGAGATGATGGCGGCCTGGAACCGGTGCATCTGGGGTGGGATGGAAGCTTCCTGGAGGACGCCATCGATGCGGTAGCGGATGGAGATGTGGTGTTCGAAGGGTTCGATGTGGATGTCGGAAGCGCGTTCGTTGATGGCCTCGACGATGATCTCGTTGACCAGCTTGATGACGGAGGCTTCCTGGGCGGCTTCGAGCAGGTCTTCACCGGCCTCGATTCCGGAGGAGGAACCGTTGGTGTCATCGGTGCCGACCATTTCGTCGAGGGTATCGCCACCGAGTCCGTAGTGGGACTTGATGATCTTCTCGATGTCATCGCGAGGGGCGAGGACGGGTTGGATGGAGAGGCCGGTGGTGAGGCGGAGTTCGTCGAAAGCGTAGAGGTCGAAGGCGTCGGAGGTGGCGACGTTGAGGGAACCGTTGGAGCGGGAGATGGGGACGAGGCGTTTGCGGTAGACGATCTTGGAGGGGAAGGCGCGGAGGATTTCGGGGTCGATGGTGACTTCGGAGAGGTCGGCGAAGGGGAGGTCGAGGTGTTCGGCCATGACGGCGAGGATCTGGCGTTCGGTGAGGGCACCGAGCTGGACGAGGGCGCGGTCGAGGCGGAGGCCTTCGGCGCGTTGGAGGGCCTGGGCATCCTCGAGGATTTTCGGGGTGACGAGGCCTCTGCGGAGGAGGATCTGCGCGATGGACATGGCGGAACGGGGGACGGGATGGGACGGGGTGGGATTCAGGTGGCGGACGACGGACTTCAGACGGGGGCTTCCGGGGTGGAGAAGAGGAATTGGAGATCGGAGATGGAAAGGGACTGGGAGAAGCGTTCCTCGCCGAGGATATCCTGGGCGAGGGACTGTTTTTCCTTCTGGAGGACGCGGATCTTCTCCTCGATGGAGCCTTTGACGATGAGGCGGTAGGCGAAGACGGTGGCGGTCTGGCCGATGCGATGGGTGCGGTCGATGGCCTGGTTTTCGACGGCGGGATTCCACCAGGGATCGAAGAGGACGACGTAGGAGGCGGAGGTCAGGTTGAGGCCGAATCCGCCGGCCTTGAGGGAGATGAGGAAGACGGCCGAGCCCTCGTGGGCATTGAAGGACTGGACGAGCGGGCCGCGGTCCTCGGTATCGCCGGCGAGATGGAAATCGGTCCAGCCACGTTCACGGATGGTGGTGCGGAGGATATCCAGCATGGTGGTGAACTGGGAGAAGATGAGGACCTTGTGACCTTCGCTGAGGAGGGGTTCGAGGAGGTCGAGGAGGGCTTCGACCTTGGCGGAGGGTTGTTTGAGTTGGGCGACGTCGACGAGGGCCGGGTGGCAGCAGATCTGGCGGAGGCGGAGGAGGGAGGTGAGGAAGTGGAAGCGGAACTGGTCGAGGTCGGTGGAGGTCTTGAGTTTGAGGAGGAGGGCGCGGGCCTTCTTGTATTCGGCGCGATAGAGGGATTGCTGGACCCCTTCGAGTTCGCAGACGAGGTCTTCCTCGATGCGCGGGGGGAGGTCCTGGGCGACCTGGGATTTGGTGCGGCGCAGGAGGAAGGGACGGAGTCGGGCGGCGAGGCGTTTACGGCTGAGGGAATCGGAAGCCTTGGCGAAGGACTGTTGGAACTGGGCGCGATTACCGAGGGCGCCGGGCATGGCGAAGCTGAGGATGGCCCAGAGGTCGAGGAGACGGTTCTCGATGGGGGTACCGGTGAGGGCGAGGCGGTAGTCGGCCTGGATGGCGCGGGCGGCCTGGGAGGTCTGGGAATCGGGATTCTTGATGGCCTGGGCCTCGTCGAGGATGGCGGCGAGGAAGGGTTGGGCGGCGACGTCTTCGTGGACGATCCGGAGCTGGGGATAATTGATGACGAGGGCGTCGCATTCGGCGAGGGAGGATTTGAAGTCGGCGACGCGTTCCCCGCGCCAGACATTGACGCGGAGGTTGGGCAGGAAGCGTTTGGCTTCGGATTCCCAGTTGGGGGCCACGGATTTGGGACAAACGATGAGGATGCGGCCCCGGGCGGCATCGGGACGACTGCGGAGCCAGGCGATCCAGGCAAGGGTCTGGAGGGTCTTGCCGAGGCCCATGTCATCGGCGAGGACGCCGCCGAAGCGGTTCTCGGCGAGGTAAGCGAGGAAGTGGAAGCCCTCGAGCTGGTAGGGACGGAGTTCGGCCTGGAGCTCGGGGGGAATGGGAGGGGTGACGCTGGCCTTGATGTCATCGGCCCGACGCAGGATGAGGTCGGCCTGGTCCTGGGGGAGGAGTCTGGAGGCGGCGGAATCGGCGAGTTGAAGGGCGTGGAGGCGTTGGGGTTTGGAGGAGAAATCGCGGGGGCTGATGCCGAGTTGGGCGAGTTGTTCCTCGTGTTCGGGGGAGACATTGATGGCGAGGCGACGCCAGCCCTTGGCGCCGAGACGGACATAGCCACCGCGGGCGTTGAGGAGGAGTTGGAGTTCTTCCGGGGTCAGATCGACATCGGGAGTCTTTACGGAGACAGCGAGGTCGAACCAGTCGACGCCGGCGGGTTTGACCTCGATGTCGAGGTCGGCGGTGACGGGGGCTTCGAGGAGGGATTGGAGTTCGGGGGAGAGGACGAGTTGGACGCCTTCGGGGAGGGACTGGACCCAGGGGACGAAGAGATCGGGGAAGTTCCTGGTGATGCGGACGTACCAGAGGGAGCCGATGGGATCCCAGCGGGCGCCGATGTCTTCGAGGATGGAAGGGGCGGGCTGGAGGGCGGAGCGCGAGTAGAGAACGATCCTTGGGGAGGACCTGCGGGATTTGCGGGAGGGGCTCCAGCCGATGCTGTTGAGGGATTCGACGGGTTCGGAGGAAGGATTGCGGGCTTCGACGTGGATATGGAGACGTTCGCTGGCGCGGCTGGAGGTGACGGGGCTGATGCTGAGGCGAAGGCAGAGGGTGAGATGGGCGTGTTCGACGAGGGCCTCGATGCGGGGGGGGAGCCTGGAGCCGATCTTGTGGAGGAGTTGGATTCCGGCGGCGGTTTCGACGGCGGCGGCGGGGATGTTGGTGACCGAGGCCCCGTTGAAACCCTGGGGGATGGGGGGGATACGGATGAGTTCGGATTCGGTGACCCAGAGGGAGGAGGCGCCGGGGAGTTTGAGGAAGGGTTTGGAGATGGGCAGACCGTCTTCGCGACGGAGGGAGAATTGGTAATCGCCTTCGGGTGACTCGGGTTGATCGACGTGCCAGGAGGCGGAGGCCGGGGGTTGGGGGAAGGGTTGGAGTTGGGAGTTGAGGACGCGGGAGCGGAGGGAGGGTTGGGCGAGGAGTCGGGCGAGGGCGGCGGTGAACGGGCCGGAACCGGAGTAGGAGAATTCACTGGACCAACCGCCGAGGATGGAACGGCCCACGGGGGTAAGGACGAGGGAAGCTTCGGGGACGATATTGAGGGAACCGTCGAAGAGGGCCTCGCAATGGCGTTTGAGCTGGCTGTGGGAGATGGAGGTCCAGGTGGGGTTGGGACCGGGAACCAGGATCTGGACCACGGGCCGGTCGGCCATGAGGACGAGACGGAAGTCGAGGCGTGGGGAGGAATCGGGCTCGGGTTCCGTGGTGGCGGATTCCTGGGGTTGGATGTCGTGATGGAGGTGCTCGATCTGTTTGAGCCATCGTTGAACGTCCTCGGCCCGCCAGGCCTGCTGCCAGGAGTCGGGGATGGGGAAGCATCGGGCAATCTCCTGCATGAACCCGGGCGCGGAGGAATGGGCGTCCCTGGTGCTGTGGGCGATGCCCTGCCAGCACTGCATGGGGTTCTCGGGGGTGGAAGGCCAGGGACTGAGGCCCTTGAAGCCGTAGTAGCGGTAGTTGGCGGAGCTATCCGAATTCGGGAAGAGGGTGGTGATATCCTCGCCGAAGATCATGCCGGTCTGTTTGACGCGTTGGAAGATCCGGGCAAGCCGCTGGAGGTAGGAACGTTCATCCGCGGTGAGGCTGCGTCCGATGACCTCCTCGACCTCGTCCGGGAACGGCCGTTTGGTGGGGGCCTTGGTGGCGGGGGTGGATGGAGTGGAAGGAGCGGAGGATGCGCCTTTCTTGGGACGGCCCTTGCGAGGTGGAGGAGGAGGTGGAGGCGGGTTGTTGGATTGGCCGGCAAGTTCGAGTGCGGCGCGGCCGGTGGCAAAGCAGTGGACGCAGTCTGGAGTGGTGGAGCAGGAGCAGATCCCCTCCCACTGATCTCCGCTGACCCGGTCGAGGGCCACGGCGAGGGTTTTGTCATCCACGCTGACGGTGGCGCGGACGAGATCACCGGGGATGGCGCGGCGGTGGAGGTTGATGGAGTGGCTGGAGATGAGACGTTCGATCTCGTCGGCGTGAGCGGTGGGAGTCTGCTGGATGTACCGGGAGAGCCCGTGGCGTTCGGCGACGGTGAGTTCGAGGAAGGGATCGGACATCTTCTGGGGGAGACTGGAACTGGGCGGGATCTGCGGCAAGGCGGCAGACGGGTCAGACCGGGGAGATGAGGCGTGTGCGGGCGGCCCGGGCGCGGTGGATGGCATCGTCGACGGTGTGGGCGGCGACGGTGAGATGGCCCATCTTGCGGGCTGGGCGGGGATGGGATTTGCCGTAGAGATGGAGGCGGAGATCGGGGTCGGAGAGGGCGGCGGACCAATTGGGAGAACCGCCGGCATCGAGCCAGACATCGCCGAGGAGGTTGGCCATGGCGGCGGGGGAACGGAGTTGGGTGGAGCCGAGGGGAAGCCCGCAGATGGCGCGGATCTGCTGTTCGAACTGACTGGTGACGCAGGCGTCGAGGGTCAGGTGGCCGGAGTTGTGGGTGCGAGGGGCGAGTTCGTTGACGAGGAGGCGTCCGTCGTGGGTGACGAAGAGTTCGACGGTGAGCAACCCGACGACCTGGAGGGCATCGAGGATGCCATGGGCGAGGGTCTGGGCCTGGGAGGCGAGGGTGGGAGGGATTCGGGCGGGGGCGAAGGTGAGATCGAGGATGTGATTGGAGTGGGCGTTCTCGAAGACTGGAAAGGCGGAGAAGGAGCCATCGGGAGAGCGGGCGGCGACGACGCTGATCTCGCGGTCGAAGCCGACAAAGGCTTCGTAGATGCCTTCGGCGCCCTGGAGTTGGAGGAAGGCGTCGGGGAGTTGTTGGGGGGAGCGGAGGAGTTGCTGACCTTTGCCGTCGTAGCCGAAGCTGGCGGTCTTGAGGATTCCGGGAAGACCGAGTTGGGCGGCGGCGAGATCGAGGTCTTCGAGGGAGGTGATGCGGCGGAAGGGGGTGACGGGGAAGCCGTTCTCCTGGAGGAAGGTCTTTTCGCGGAGCCGATGCTGGGTGACGTGCAGGACGTGACCGTCTGGGCGGACGGAAGCGACCTCGGCGGCGGCGAGGCTGGTGGCGGCGGGGACGTTTTCGAACTCGAAGGTGACGACATCGACCTGGGAAGCGAAGCGGCGGACCTGATCGAGGTCCTCGTAGGGGGCGACGCATTCGACATCGGCGATGGGGCCGGCCGGGGAGTCGGGATCGGGTGAGTAGACGTGGAACCGATAGCCGAGGGAACGGGCGGCGAGGCCGAGCATGCGGCCGAGTTGACCGCTGCCGAGAACGCCGATGGAGCCACCTGGGAGGACGGGAATCGCCATGAAGAGGGGGAAGGATGCCCGGAGTGAGGTTGGGAATGGAGCGTGAAATGGGGGTGAAACGCGGGGAACGTTGACCGGTTGGGAGCGGGTTACCTATAAACTGGTGTCACCGCACGACATTGGATTTCAACACAACGATTTGAGCCATTTATGAGCCGCAAGATTCGCTATGGGATGGTAGGGGGTGGACGAGGAGCATTCATCGGGGCAGTCCATCGGATTGCCGCGGCGCTGGACCAGCAGATCGAGCTGGTCTGCGGTGCGTTTTCGTCGGACCCGGAACGTTCGCGTGCCAGCGGGGGAGACCTGTATCTGCCGGCGGGCCGGTGTTACGGGAGTTTTGAGGAGATGATCCTGTCGGAGGCGAAGTTGCCGTTGGGTGAGCGGATGGATTTCGTGGCGATCGTGACGCCGAACCACATGCATTTTCCGCCGGCGAAACTGGCATTGGAGAACGGCTTCCATGTTTTGAGCGACAAGCCGGCGACGTTCAACCTGGAAGAGGCGAAGGAGTTGGCGGCGCTGGTGAAGCGCACGGGTTTGTTGTACGGCCTGACCCACAATTACACCGGGTATCCGTTGGTGAAGGAGGCGCGGGAGATGGTGGCCACGGGCAAGCTGGGCAAGATCCGCAAGGTGGTGGTCGAATATCCGCAGGGCTGGCTGGCCACCCGTCTCGAGGCGTCCGGGCAAAAGCAGGCAGGATGGCGTACCGACCCCACCAAGTCCGGCGCAGCCGGGTGCATCGGGGACATCGGGACCCATGCCGAGAACCTGGCGGAGTACATCACCGGCCTGAAGATCCGGGAATTGGCGGCGGACC
>CAZDYB010000165.1:4634-8849 GCA_964509045.1 uncultured Akkermansia sp. | reverse complement strand
CAGCCACTCGCCCAACACGGCCCGGGCCAACACCAACCGCCGTTCCGCCTCCTCCAACGGCCCCGTCAACGACGACGCCTGGCCCGTCGCCCGCATGCACACCGAGATCAGCGATCCCAGCAGGTTCGTGCTCACCGCCAGCCGTGAACCCTTCGGGATGTCATTCACACACGACACGATCTCCAGCCCACGTCCCGGCCCCACCAACCGTTCCAGCAACTCCTCCAGCGAATGTCCCGACCCTTCAATCCCCGGCGGCACGATTCCCGACGCAATCACCGCAGCCTTCAACAACCCCAGGTAGTCCTTCGCAAAATCAAACACGTCGGACAACACCGTCACATCCGCCGTCGATTTCAGGTCCACTGACGTCAATCTCAACACCGGCTCATCCAATACCCGCAACCAGGCGCTCACCGGCGGCTGCGTCCCCCCATCCCGCCCATGCACCCCCAGATCCACCGAGATGTTCAACACCTTCGCCCCCTCCGGATAATCCATCCCCAGAAAGAAGATGTCCGACCACGCCGAATGCGTGAGGTCCATCCGGACCGGCGTCTGCTCCCTCAGGATCGGAAACGATCCGTCCGCACCCCGTGCCAGCAACTCCGGCCTCAACCGCAACGGTTGATCCGCCGGATGTCCCATCCGGAACATCCATTGATTGCCCCGCACCGTCCGCACGCTGCGCCGCACCTGATCCGCCAGGGTCTGGAACGCCAACCGGTGATACGCCGCCGCCAATGCCGAACTGATCCCGTCACTCGCCCCCTCCGCCTGTTGCTGCTCCAGGAAGGTGTCGATCGCCTCCTCGAAACGCCGGTGCAACAACTGCTCGAATCCGGCAAAAGGTACCAACCCACGCGCCCCGGCCCCCTCCGACTCCAATCGCGCGGGCAGGTGGAACCGATGGATGGCGTGCAGGAAGAACAACGCCCGCACCCGTTCATAAAGGTTGTCCGATTGCCGACGGAACCGGTCCAACTCATCCGCCATCGACAACAACCGTTCCGCAGTGGCATCGGCCACCGCTGTTTCCAGCGCGATATCCCGTACTGCCGGTACGGGTGAGGTGATGATCTCCAGAAGGGACACGTGTTCCACAGCCCCACGCTCCCCGATGCCCGGCGGCAAGGTCAAACCACGAAGTTCACGGACTCAACCCCTCACCCGGTCTTCTCCCGCCAAACGCTGAAGCAGCGCCCATTCCACTCGGTGACCTCTGCTCATCGGTGATGAAGCCCTGGACCCACCCGTCATCAAACCCACTCCCCGCGTGATCCCATTCTCGGCCTGCGAGCCGACAAGACGGTCAAGCCACAGAGAACACAAAGAGGATGTGTCTCCCACTTCCACACGTTCCATGCGGCTGATCCTCATTTTCCATTCGTGTCCATCCGTGCGATCGGTGGCTTCAAATCCGGACTTCTTGAACCACGGACCAGCACGGATGCATTGGATTCCAAGGAAGGACCCAGGTCTTCCCGCACCCTCGGCTTTCGTGTCGTTCGTGTGTTTCGTGGGCAATGTCTTCCTTGCTGGTTGAACCACGAAATACACGAAAGGAAGTGCCGGATCTCAGTCGGCAACGCTCCGACCGAATCAGACACCACATTCCCCAAAGTCCACTCCTGCACCCCCCATCCCTTCGTGCCTTCGTGCCTTCGTGCCTTCGTGTGAATCCTTCCCCAATCCAATCAGCAATCAGATCTCCGCCGTGTCCACCCACCAATCGTGTCCGATCGGCAGGTCGTGCCCGTAGATCCCCGCCCCCGATTCCTGCACCCCCACGCCACCCAGCCATGGCAACAGTCGCGCATGAGCCGATGGCGGCATCGAAACAAAGACCCCGGGAATTCCGGCCGTCTCCGCCATTTCCAAAGCCCGCTGCAACACCTCCGCCCCCGCCGCCTCATCCCGAAACCAGAATCCCGAGACATGTCCGGACACCAACTCCTGCCCGGTGTCCAGCCACAACCGCTTCCCCAGTCGCGTGTCTTCCAACACCCCTCCCGCACCACCCCCAACCGCCTCTATCCGCATCGCCGGCATCGCCGAACGCAACGCACTGTTTCCTCCCGTCACCCGGCATCGCGGTCGTGTCATCTCCCGACCCGTCCTCACCTCCAACCCTCCCACTCCCCCCGATTGCACCGCTGCATGCCTCGACAGGCGCAGGATCACGATGTCGGCCACCCGACGAAATCCGGGGATCCCGATCCGACCGGTATAATCCGTCGGCAACGCCCCGGTGCCATCCATGACGATCGCATGACAGGCATGGGAGGAATCAGGCTCGATCAGGCGACGCGCCTCCAGGATCAACCGTCCCAGCACCAGACCACCGCGGGCCCGTGGTTCCACCTTGAGATCACAGAGGTAATGGGTGCTGACCGCTGAACCCTCCCCTTCCCCAAGCCGAAGCGTGCGCCGGATGCAGGCCAATGTGCCCAGGACTTCACCCTTCTGTTCCACCACCAGGACCGTCGCCTCACCCATCGCACGGAAGAACGGCAGATACCGTTGTCCATGCGAGATGCGGAATCGGGCGTGGTCACCCAGCGGATAGGTGAAGTGCCGCTCGAATCGCTCCAGCGCAGCTCCCAACCCATCGGACGGCTCTTCCATCAATCGATGCACGATCATGACCGGGTCCCGATATGAATCCGCGGATAGAAAAAGCTGCGATCCCCGGCGACGAACCGTTCCCCCATCCGCCTGTCCCACTTCAACCCGCATTCCAATGCCTCGACCTCCAGCGTGGAATTGAGCTGACGCAGGATCAGGCGTCCGCCCGGTCGCAACACCCGGGTCGCCGCCACCAGGGTGGCCTGGGCTTCCCCCGGCGTCAGCCAGTCCAGGATGTTGGACAGGTGGACCAGATCGATTTCAGCCGTCGCCATGGAATCCAGGACGGATTGCATGGAACCCCGATGCCAGACCGGTTCCGCCCGAAGCCGTCCCTCCGCCTGCAACCAGTCGTACCGGGATCCATCCACGAACCGACCCGTGTACATCTGGTTCAGGAACGGATTGGTCGCCGCATCCGCACGCTCCAACGCAACCCGCGTGCGCCAGGCAAAATGCCGGGCAAAGGATTGTCGCGGGTTCTGCGTTGCCCCTTCCCCAAACAAGGTCACCAGGTTCTCCAACGACATCACCTGGTCCAACACCCGATCCAGCCCGGGATGATCCCGAAGCCCCGCAACATCGGTCGCCAACCGCGATTGCAGTTCGCCAAAACACCATTCGTATCGACCACATTGATCCGGCCCACGCTCGGCCACCTCGTCCAGCGGACCGAGGATCCCGGGATCCAATCCCAACACCCCGAAACACCGTTCCAATTCGAAACGCCGCTCCATCGCCGGCATGGGATCATGCCCGAGAATCCGAAGGGCCCGCCCCGGATCCTCCTGCTCCGCCAGCCAGCACTTGAGCCGCGACATCGCCAATTGCGCCGGGTTGAGGTCGACCGCATGGATCCGCCCCAGGGGTAGGCGCGCCAGTTGCACCAGGGTTTCGCCCCCGGACGCAATCATCACCACGGTGGCCTTGGCCGGCAGTGTTTCCGCCAACCCGACATCGTGCCGCGGATCCTCGCGCACCTGGGCAAAGGCAACCGGCCAGGTGGCAGCCCGGAGTGCCCAGGGATCCGGACCGGATTGGAAGGTGCCATTCATTCAGAAAGCCAAAGTCGGGAATGCCGCAGATGGCGCAGGGGACACAGATGGAAGATCGGTGGGGTAATGGCGAGGCATTGGGCCGGACAACACCCCGGTCTTCACTCCCGTGTCATCCGCGAAATCTGCGAAATCTGCGGCCGGACCCCGTCCTTCCCCATCTGCGAAATCTGCGGACAAAAACCCCTTTCCCTCATTCATTCACGCTACGGACGTCGACCCCATGGACTGCGAAGGATGCTCTTCCTGATGAACTCGCCGACAAACGCGGCATAGGACGCGATATAAGGCGCGCCCTGTTGTCGCAGCGCCGGTTCCAGGGCGGCATGGACGCGCGGCAACTGATGCCACGGCACACCCGGATACAGGTGATGTTCGAGATGATAGTTCTCGTTGCACATGAAGAAGCGGATCCAGGATCGGGTGAGGATGGAACGGGTGCCGCGCACCGGATGATCCGGATCCTCCAGCAGGGTGTGCTGGCTCATGCCGCGGATGTTCACAAACGTGTTGATGAAGAGCATGGGAATCA
>CAZDYB010000165.1:2182-4534 GCA_964509045.1 uncultured Akkermansia sp. | reverse complement strand
TCACCCAGATGCTGATGATGCCGGAGATGCAGGACCCGGTAGGCTGAGTAGTTCTGCAGCACGGGCCAGGCACAGAACGCGCCCAGCAAGGCGTTGCCCACCCGATTGGACATCAGGGTTCCATGAACCGCTTCATGGGTGAACAGGCTGATCCCATGCAGCGCCGCCGCCGCGAGCAGGTGACAGGGGATCATCAACACCCACTTCCATCCACCCCAGCTTCCCTCCGACATCGTCACCGCCGCCCAGGCCGCGCCCAGATGGATCACCACAAACACGGCCAGGCGCCCCAGGTGCGCTCCCAGCGACGTCACATGGAGTTCCCGCACCAGGTCGTTCGGCAGGGTTGGTGTATCCGCATTCATGAAGGTTCCTTCACCGCCTGTTCCAGGAGGTCACGATAAAGCCGGTCAAATACGTGCAACCCCAACTGAACCCCGTCTTCCACCTCCTGCCGACCCGATCCACCCCGCTCCCACGAATCCTGCACGACCTCGAAAAAGTCCGCCGCATGACGTCGGTCAATCTCCGCATGCAACCGGTAATGCACCAACGCCTCCGCACCGATCCATCCCCGCCGCACCACCGCCGAACCGATCCGCGCGGAGATCCCGGCAAAGGCGAGTTCGATCACCCCCAGGCATCCGAATGCCACCGCCACCGGTTCCATCACGCACGCACCCATCAAGGCATTGTTGAATGCCCGCACCCCGGCTCCCTCCCGTTCCAACCCCATCCCGGATTCCGTCACCCCCATCGATCCCAGGAATCGGAGAAAGGTCCGGTCATGCGCCAGGGTTGGATCCAGTGCACCCGATCCACCGCACTCGTCCAACCCGTGTTCCTCGGCCAGGTTGTGAACCAGGCCCCGACGCAACGCCGATCCCGGCATGCGCGCCGTCAACGCCGCCATGGGCCGTGGAAAATAGCGCACTGCGAAATGGAACTGACACTGCGAACGGACAAATCCCGCCCGGGTCAGGCTGCCATCCTCAAGCCGGAGAAGATACGGCGACTCCGAGATCGGATGCTCCGCCAGGGCATTGTCGAGCCAGTGGGACAGGGATGCATGCATGCGGGCTTGGAGGTGGAATACCCGGAACCCGGGCCCGGTTCCATCCAAACTCCATGGGGTCACCGGCCTGAATCCATGCCGATCCGCGGATCAACCCCGCCCCCTTCCCTGCCTTTGTTACGGTTGTGGGTTGGCGAACCCGCCATCCCATTGCACCCTGCCTCCATGCTGCTCCAGAGCGCTTCCTGCTTACTCGGCCTCGCCCTGATCGCCGCCCCGCTCCTTGCCCAATCCCCTCGCCCCCAGTCCGCTCCCGATTTCCGTGAGGTCGTCAAGCAGGGCAAGGATCGGGTCTTCCCCGCCGTCGTCTTCATCAAATGCCTCCGCGAAGACCTGCAGCGCGGTGAGAAACGCAGCCAGGAAGTCAGCGGAAGCGGCGTCGTCATCAGTCCCGATGGCGAAATCCTTTCCAACTGGCATGTCGTCGACAAAGCCACCGAAGTCCGTTGTCTCCTGTACGATGGCCGCGCCTTCAAGGCCCGTGTCCTCGGTGCCGACAAGGATACGGATGTCGCCCTCCTCAAGCTCGAACTGCCCGAGAATTCACCCCCCCTTCCCCACGCCACCCTCGGCGAATCCGAGTCCCTCACCGAAGGCGATTTCGTCATGGCCATGGGCGCTCCCTGGGGACTCAGCCGGTCCGTCAGCATCGGCATCATCTCCTGCACCCGCCGTTATCTCCCCGGCTCCAGCGAATACAGCATCTGGCTCCAGACCGACGCCGCCATCAGCCCCGGCAATTCCGGCGGACCCCTCGTCAACATCCGCGGCGAGGTCGTCGGACTCAACACCCGCGGCATGATGTCCGGCGGCGGTGACATGGGCTTCACCGTCCCCATCGAGGTCGCCCGGTCCGTCGCCGATCTCATCCGTCGCGACGGTCGCATGGAATGGAGCTGGACCGGCCTTCAACTCCAACCCCTGCGCGACTTCAATCGCAATGTGTATTTCCCCTTCGATGCCGGCGTGATGATCGCCGAGACCGACCCCCAAAGCCCTGCCCGCCGCGCCGGCATCCAGGCCGGTGACCGCCTCCTCAAGGTCAATGGCACCCCCGTCCTCGGCCTTACCCAGGAAGACATCCCCGCCATCAACCGCCTCCTCGGTTTCCTTGCCAAGGGCGAACCCGCCAGACTCGAACTCATGCGCCGCGATGCCCCCCTCACCGTCGAGGTCAGTCCCCGGGCCAAGGGTCGTGTCGAAGGCGAGGAACTCGATTTCCCCCGCTGGGATTTCACCGCCAAGGCCATCAATCAGTTCGACAATCCCGACCTCCA
>CAZDYB010000165.1:0-2082 GCA_964509045.1 uncultured Akkermansia sp. | reverse complement strand
CCCCCTCACTCCAGCCGCATCCAGACCGTCTTCAGATAGGCCGGCTCTTCCCGCGTGACCGGGAAATCCGGCGGCTGCGGCACGTAATGCTCCGCCATCACCCGCCGCCCAGCCCGCCCCAGGCCTCCACGCACCGCCCCCAGAAACCCTTCCGGTTCCCATCGCGCCGCATTGCTCGACGCCAGCAACACCCCGCCCGGTTCCACCAGTCCAGCCACCCCCTCCACCAGCCGGCCATAGTCCCGGTCCGCCCGAAACTCTCCCGACTCCTTCGACCTCGAAAACGTCGGAGGATCCAATACCACCACCCGGAACCGTCGCCCCTTCTTCCCGAACCGTCGCAGCCAGTCGAAGCAGTCGCCGTACACCCAGTCGTGCGCCGTCGCATCCAGTCCGTTCAATCCGAAGTTCCTTCGCCCCCACTCCAGGTACTTCTTCGACAGATCCAATGTCGTCGTGGTCGCTCCCGCCAACGCCGCGCACACGCTGAATCCCCCCGTGTACGCAAAACAGTTCAACAGCGTTCCCCCACCCATCCCGCCCCACCCGAATCCCGCCGCCACATGCCCCCGCAACAACCGCCTGCGGTTGTCCCGTTGGTCCAGGAACAACCCATAACTGTACCCCTCCGACAACGACACCTCATACCGCACCCCGTTCTCCCGGATCTCAAATCTCTCCGGCGCCGCAACCCCTCCCACCAACACCGGCGATCCTTCCCCCGGCGACACACCCCGCACATCCCGGCGCCAGCGCTTGTGATACACCCCCAGCACCCCCGGTCGCCCCATCCATTCCATCACATCATCCCGCCCCGGCTCAGCCTCCGACTGCATCAGGATCCATTCCCCCAACCGTTCCACCACCAGGCCCGGTCGACCCGACCCCGCCCCATGCACACATCGATGCGCATTGGTCTCCGCCGGATCCAACATCGCTTCAGCCACCGTCGCCGCCACGCCTGCTTCCCCCGGCAATCCAGCCCGGTAAACCACCTTCTCTCCCGACATCGGATGATCGAATCCGATCGTCTCCGCATGGAGCCACACCCGCTCCGCCGGTGAACCGCCATACGCCACATCGCCCAGGATCGGCATGCCCAGCACCGCGGCATGCACCCGGATCTGATGCGTCCGCCCGGTCCGGGGCCTTGCCCGCCACCACCCGTCCGACTCCGATTCGAAATCCGTCACCGCTTCCCTTCCCGCTTCGCCTGCCGGCCGGCTGCGCTGGATTTCCCCCAGCCGATCCAGCCACGAAGTCACCCGGAATCCGCCCCCGGTCCGCGCCTCGATCCGGGCCAGTCCCGAACCCGTGCGGGGCGGTCGATCCACCCGGAGCCGATAGCTCTTCTCCACATCGCGCCCCGTGAATTGCGCGGTCAACGAACGGTTCGCCCGTTCTCCCTTCCCGAACACCAGGACGCCGCTCGTCTCCTTGTCCAACCGATGCAGGATCGAGAGCGAAGCCCAGCGCGGTTCCCGGTGCCGCAACCAGTCATAGATGCCCTCGCCCGCATGGGGTGAAGGCGCATGGGTGTTCCAACCCGCCGGCTTGTTCACCACCAACAGGTCGTCGTCCTCGTGCAACACACAGGGCGGCAACCGACCAGGCGGTATCGCTGCCATGCCGTCCATCAACTGAACTCCCACCGACCGGTCCCGATCGCATACCCGCTGATCAACAGGTTGGTCACCGCATGCGCCACCATGGCATCGCCCAACCGCCCTTTCCGGATCACCAACCATTGATAGGCCGCTCCACACACGATCCCCTGCAACCAGTGATCCGGGTGCGACAGCCCGAACAACGCCGATGTCGCCAGCCACGCCGTCACGTGACGCGTTCCCAACGCCACTCCCTCGAAATCCGGCTTGATCACGTACCGGTACACAAACGAGCGGTAGAAGACCTCTTCCATCGCCGGCACCACCAACGACCGGCCCAACACCCGCACCATCACCATTCCCCATCCCAACAACGGTTGCCCCGCAAAATAGGCCACCGGATTCCATGCCTCCATCGGCTTCTCCGGAGGAACCGGCGTGCCATCCACCATCTGTCGACCCAGATCCCACAGCC
>CAZDYB010000164.1:4461-8918 GCA_964509045.1 uncultured Akkermansia sp. | reverse complement strand
CAAGGAGGAATGGGGCGGCGACGGTTGGTCGCCGTGGGGAAGGGGCGTCCGGGAGCGCGGACATTCCTGTCCGCAAATGGTGGAGGGCTTTGGGGTGCGGAATGAATTCCGCGCTCCTCAGGGAGGATGGGTTCAGCGAGGTGGGACGGGTTCGATGTCGAGGGTGAGTTCGCTGTGGCCATCGATCTCGAAGTGTTCGACCTCGATGCGGAGCGTGGAGGGTTGGGCGAGTTGGAGGATGGCTTCGTTCCGTTCGGGGCCGTGCCAGGTCCAGTTCTCGATCAAGACCTTGTCATCCACGGTGACGCGGACGCCGTCGTCGCTGCGGGTGATCCAGCGCCAGGAACCGGCGGGCAGCGGGAGGGAGGTGCGGGCGATCATGCCGAAGCGTTCTCCGCCGGGGCCGGTCCGGGTGACGGCGTCGGAGATGGCGAGGTCTTTGGGGCCGCGTCCGCCGTAGTTGAATCGGAGGGAATCGACGCGCGCCTGGACGGCGGTTGGAGCGGAGGCGAGGGCGCGCCAGGCGACGGGATTGGTGCGGGGATCGGGACCGGAACGCCAGGAGAAGAAGGTGGCATCCCAGATGGTTCGGAGGATCTGGCCGTGGAGGGAACGATCGAGCCCGGCGCCCTTGAGGTGGAGGTGGTAGGCGGTGACGCCGGGGTCGGCCTGGATGCGGAGGATTTCGGAGTTGGAATGGGGATGGGGTTCGCGGACGAGGGTGGCGCCCGGGGCATCGAGGGAGGCGGTGAGATCCGGGGTGTTGAACACCTCCCAGGCTGGGGTGCCGTTGGTTGGGGTGATGGGTCGGATGAAGGGGCCTTCGTGATCCCAGGGTCCCCATTCATCGAGGAGGATGTGTTGTCGTCCGTGGAGATGTCTGCGGGCGCCGACGGGTTTGGAGATCCCGTGGAGGGTATAACGGGGAACGCGCCAGGCGGGGGCTGTGCCGGTGCCGAGGGGTTCGGTGCCGGGTTTCACCTGGAACTCGACGGCGTTGGGAATGCCGAGACGGACGGTGTTGTTCAGGTAGAGATTGTCGTGGATCCGCGCATCACCGTCGTCGCGGAGTTGGAGGACGGGGAGACGGTCGGTGGGTTGGAGGGGGCCGAAGGGGTGGTTGGAGTCGAGGATGAACAGGTTGCGATCGATGATGTTGCCGGTGACTTCGGAGGGGCCACCGGAGACACCGGGCAGGCGGAGGAGGGCGGGGTCGGCATCCCACCAGAGATGGATGCCGACGCGATTGTTGCGGAAGGTGTTTCGGGCGATCCGATTGGAGGAGGCGTGTTCCATGTTGATGGCACCGCGTTCGAGTCCGTATCCGAGGGAGCCATTGGCTTCGAACTCGTTTTCGACGATGAGGGTGCCGGAGGAGTAACCGCCCCAGACGCCGCAGATGCCGTTTCCGATGATGCGGTTCCGGGCGAGGACATTGCCTTCGCTGAAGGTCATTTCGATGCCGTGTGCAGGGGAGAAGGAGAAATCGTTTCCGACGAGGATGTTGCTGTTGCAACCGCGCCGGGAGAATTCGCGGGCGAGATCGGCGGGGATCTGGATCAGGGCCTCGACATCATCGCGACCAGTCTCGCGGCGGAGGCGTTGGCGTTCCTGTTCGAGCCAGACTTCGCCGAGGGCATCGCGACCGGCGAACCCGAAGAAGCCATCGCCGCCATGGGTGGCGGAGTTGTCGGCGAAGACATTGGCGTTGGATTGTTCGAAGCAGAGGATTCCGGCGGAATCCTGGCCGCGATTGTACACGCCCTCGGAGTGGCCGCGGACGCAGAAGTCAAAGGCGTTTCGGGAGATCACATTCCGGCTGCTGCGCCACAGGGCGATGCCCCACCCGGAGAGGAAAGAGGCGTCATTGTCGAAGACCTTCGAGTCGGTGACCCGATCGAGGAGGATCCCGTTCTGGCCGCGTCGGACGCGGATCCCGCGCACGGTGATGCGGGAGGCGCGTTCGATGCAGACGGCGCCGCCGTATTGGTCGCGCCACGGGGTTTGATCGTTGTGATGCGGGAAGAGCCAGTCGGCGCCGTCCTCGGCCTGCGGGGTGGAACGGAGACGTTGCCGGAAATTGCCGGAGAAATCGCCGCCTTCGATGACGAGGTCGTCGGTGCCGGAAGCGACGACACCGTTGAAGAATCCGTGGACCTGGGCGTTGAGGAGGGTCACACGGTCCTGTCCATCGATCCGGATGCCGATCCCGCGCAGGACATCGCCATCGGTCTCCGGGGGAGCGCCGCGGAGTTCGCTGCCTGGGGCGAATTCGACAGTGATGTCGCTGGCTTGGATCTGGAGGACGCCGTTGGTGTTGGTGTCGGGGATGACGGTGCCGGGCGGGATGACGATGCGGCAGGATTGGGTGATGACGGTGTCGTCGCGGGTGACGAGGAGTTCAGGCAGGGCAGCGCCGGCCTGCCCGGCGGCGAGGACGAGGACGGTGGCGAGGACGGACCGACGGAACATGATCGGAGCCTGAACGAAATCCGTCGTCTGGACGAGTGGATCGTGAGGTCGGAAGTGGGGTCGGATGGGTGACGGGTTGGATGCGGAAGGGGGATCAGAATCCGGGCGGCCGGGCGAGGTGCCAGGAGGAAGCGGCCTGACAGGCGCGGGCGATGCGGAGGAGGGATTCCTCGCCGAACCAGCGACCGATGAAGGTGATGGTGGCGGGAGGTTTTTGGGATTTTGCGCCGTTGGGGATGACGACGCAGGGATGTCCGCTGAAGTTGGAGAAGAGGAGGGTATTGCCCTGCCAGGGTGGAGCGAGGAGGGCGTCGTAGCGGGAGAGCAGTGTTTCCATGGCATCGGCGAGTTGGGCGCGGGCACGATTGGCTTCGAGATATTCGACGGCGGTGATGAGGCGGGCGGCGCGGAACTGGTTGGGCCAGTTCCAGCCGTCCTGTTGGGCGAGGGATTCAGCCCGGCCATCGCGGACCCAGGGTTCGAAGCTGGCGGAGGCTTCGGCGGAGAGGATGAGGCGCAGGGGAGCGGCGGGGTGGGGCGGCAGGGTCACGTCTTCGAGTTGCACACCGAGGCGCTTCAACAGTTCGAGGGTTTCCTGGTGTCGGGACCAACCGGCCTGATCCTTGGTGAGATCGTCGCGCAGCACGCCGATCCGGAGTCCCTGGATGGAGGTCGAATTGTCCCAGGCGAATCCGCCGGGGATGACGCTGCGATCGAGTCCGTCGGGGCCGCGGATGGCTTCGAGGACAAGGGCGCAATCCTCGGCGGAGCGGGCGAGGGGTCCGAGTTTGTCGAGGGAAGCGCAGAGGGTCATGGCGCCGGTCCGGGGGACGCGACCGAAGGTGGGGCGGAGGGCGGTGATGTGACAGACACTGGCGGGGGAGACGAGGGAGCCGAGGGTTTCGGACCCGATGGCGAAGGGGACGAGTCCGGCGGCGACGGCGGCGGCGGAACCGGCGGAGGAGCCGCTGGAACCTTCATTGGTGTTCCACGGATTCCGGGTCTTGCCGGCATACCAGACATCGCCCATGGCGAGTTCGCCGAGCGACAGTTTGGCCACGAGGACGGCGCCGGCGGCGTGGAGTCGGTCGATGACGGTGGCGTTGGACTGGGCGACGGCGTTGGAGCGGACGGCAACGCCCCAGGAAGAAGGGGTACCGCGGACATCGAGCAGGTCCTTGGCGCCGTAAGGAATCCCGTGGAGCGGACCGCGCCAGCGACCGGCCCGGATCTCGGCATCGGCCTGACGCGCGGCGGCGAGGGCGGTTTCTTCGAGGAGGGTAACGGTGCAGTTCAGCGTGGGGCCATGCTGTTTGAGTCGGTCGAGGCTGAGTCGGGTGAGCTGTTCCGAGGTGACCTGACCTGCCCGGATCAGGGCGGAGAGTTGGGCGACGCCGAGCCAGGGGAGAGCGGCGGGGTCTGGAGGGACAACGACGTTGGTCGGGGGTTGCCAGTTGAAGCCATCGGGGCGGGAGCGGACGATGGCTTCGTCGAAGGGTCGGAAGACGAGCGGTTGCTGGACGGCGGGATCGACGGGTTGAGCGCGGACATCGAGGAGGGCGGCGCGTTCGCGCAGGGCTTGTTCCTTGAGTTGTTGGACCTGTTCGGCGGACCAATTGAAGCCCAGCCAGCGCAACACGGCGGGGAGATCGTCCGCGGGTGCCGGGGTGGGTGGTGGGACGGGTGCCTGTGCGTGGAGGAGGGTGGAGAGGAGTCCGGCGACAAAGAGGGAGTGAACGGACCGGCGCATCATGGGCCGGAGTGAATCACGGGGTGCAATCGGGTGGAATCCCCCGGGAGCGAGGAATTCATTCCGCATCCCGACGCTCCATCCCCGAATCCCATGTCGTACTCGTACTCGTACTCGAAACCAACGGGTTGAGGTTCCCGTGGGAGAAACCGGATCACGAAACCGAGTACGAGTACGATGACGAGTACGATGACGAGTACGATGACGAGTACGATCCCCCGGGAGGGCGGGATTC
>CAZDYB010000164.1:0-4361 GCA_964509045.1 uncultured Akkermansia sp. | reverse complement strand
CGAGTACGATGACGAGTACGATGACGAGTACGATCCCCCGGGAGGGCGGGATTCACTCCGCATTCGTACACCCCTCACGATCCGGCCAGATTCACCACAGAGGACACAGAGAGGGATCCCGTAGGGACAGGCTCCCTCAACTTTTCCCACACACGAAGACACGAAGACACGAAGACACGAAGGAGGGGACTTGGTTGTGGTTACGGCTCCGCGTGGAAACCTTCCCCTGGGAGCGCGGAATTCATTCCGCATTCCAATGCCCTCCAGCGTTTGGGGTCAGGATTGTCCGCGCTCGTGCGCCGCATCCCCACGGCGACCCAACTTCGCCGCTCCATTCCCCTTCGGCCTTCTGGGCGTTCTTCGCGGCTTCGCGTGAAACCGCTTCCTGCGGACTACCAGAGGAAGGACTGGACGGAGGTCCATTCCTCGTCATCGCGGCGGAGGGACGCTTTCCACGCGACGAGGTCACCGAGTTGCCGGCGGGCTTCGGCATCGAGGGTGACCTGGGTCCAGGATCCACCCCAGCGCGCGGGGGTGACCTCGCGCTCGATCAGGAGCGGGGCGTTGGTGCTGGTACTGGATCCGCGGAGTTCGAGCCGGAGTCGGACGGTGCCGGAGGGGGGACGCGGGGCCTTCCAGCGGACATCGATGCGGAGTCCGCCGATCTGATCGGGGGTGGAGCGGAGGAAAGCCTGGTAGGCGTCGCGTTCGTAAAGGCTGGGGGCGACGGATGCCCGGCCCTGGCGGTCGAGCAGGCTGGGAAGGACCTTGGAGATCCTGGCTTCGGCGGCGCAGAGGGAGCCGGCGAGCAGGGGGAGAAACATCCACTGCCGAAGGATCTGGAGAAGCGGCACGATCAGAAACCCCGGGTGGGGATGGTGAGGATGGCGGGGCGTGGAGCGAGACGGGTGGCGGCCGGTGGGGGCGCGATGATGGCGGCTGCCGGTGCGGCGAAGGAAGCGGGGCGGTCGAATCCGGCTGGCAAGGCGGGCCGTGCCGCGGCGGCGGACTGGGCAGGGCCGGTGAAGGCGGGACCGGCAGCGGCGGAGGGTTCGAGACCGGTGAGGAGGGATTGGAACTCCTGGGAACGGCTGGGACGATCGATGAGGGATTTGAAGGGGCTGAGCCCGAGCCCGCCGGCGGCAGGTTCAGCGGCACCGGCGGCGCCCCTGGGGAGTTCGGGATCGAGAAGCCGATTGAAGTTGGCGGTTCGCTGTTCGAGGGCGGTCAGGCGCGATTCATCGACCAAGGTGCGGGAAGGATTGGAGAACAGACCCTGATCCTCGGTGAAGGCCTCGCGTCGGAGGGCAGCGGGGTCAGCCATCTGACCGTACCGTTGGAAGTCGCCCATCTGGTTGGTGGAACCGCCGGCGGCATTGGGTCGGCTGGAGGCGGAGAGGGGTGAAGCGTCGAGATTGAACCCGGGATCGAATCCGCCCGAACGGTCCTGGACATTGAAGTCACCGGGGTTGCGATTCTCACCGGAGGAATTCTGGGTACTGGAGTCGGTGGAGCGGAAGTAGCGTTCCTGGGCGGACTCGAGACTGCCGAGTCCCTTGAAGGGTTGGCTGAAGCGCGGGGAGTCGTCGGAGCCCGAGTCGTTGCCGGAACGGCGGAGATTGACCTGGGATGCGTTTTCCAGGAGCCAGTTCCTGCGCTTGTTGAGTTCGATGGACCATCGCCGTTGCAGCTCGGGATCGAGCGTGGGAGTGGAACGGGGAACGGCGATGGAGGGAACGAAGTCAGCGCCGGGCCGGGTGGCGTTGAGTTCCTGCTGTTGAAGGATCCGTTCCAGAACCGGATCCATGGGTCTGGGAGCGGCCTTGAGGCTGGCGCCGGACCGGCTGGGGCCGCTTTCGATCAGTTTTTCACCTGCGACAACGGGCGAAGAAAGGAGCACGAGCCCGCAACCGAAAGCGCACAGGCCGGCCGGGAGGCCGGTCCGGGACAGAGAGGGTGCGCATGTCGATGCCATGTGGCCCAATTTGCTACTCCTGACCATCCCGGGAGTCAAAGAAAAGGAACGGCTCAATCGAGTCGCCTTCTGAGTTCCCGGGCGATCCGAAGGAATGATTCGGCGGCAGGACTGCCGGGTTGACCCACGACGACCGGGATGCCGGCATCGCCGCCTTCACGGATGCCGGTGTGGAAGGGGATCTCGCCCAGGAAGGGAAGTTCGCGACGTTCGGCTTCGCGTCGGCCGCCACCGGTTCCGAACAGGGGGATGCGGGAACCGTCCGGGGCATCGAACCAGGCCATGTTCTCGATGATGCCGAGGATGGGGACCTGGACCTTCTCGAAGAGGGTGATGCCCTTGCGGACGACGCCGACGGAGGCTTCCTGGGGCGTGGTGATGACGACGCCGCCGTCGAGGGCGACGGTCTGGCAGAGGGACAGCTGGGCGTCGCCGGTACCGGGCGGGAGATCGACGAGGAGGTAATCGAGTTCGCCCCAGTCCACCTGGGAGACGAATTGCTGGATGGTCTTCTGGATCATCGGCCCGCGCCAGATGACGGCCTGGTCGGGTTCGAGCAGGAAACCCATGCTCATCAGGCGCACGCCGTGGGCCAGGGGCGGGATCAGTCGTTCATCATCCCCGACGGTGGGGCGTTCCTGGATGCCCATCATGAGGGGAACGGAGGGGCCGTAGATGTCGCCATCCATGAGGCCCACGCGGGCGCCGGTGACGCGAAGGGCGCAGGCGAGGTTGACGGCGCAGGTGGATTTGCCGACGCCACCCTTGCCGGAGGCGATGGCGATGACCCGGCGGATGCGCGGGTCTTTCTGCCGCTGGAGAACACCCGGAGGCGTGCTCGCGGCGGCGGCCGGGGTGGGAACCTTCACCTGCACATGGGCATCCGACATTCCCGGGAAGGCGTCGCGCAGGGCGAGGCGTACGGCGTCGGCCACCTGTTGGCCGACTTCGGGATTGGGAGAGGTCAGTTCGATGAGCACGCCGATGGCGGCGCCATCGATCTGGACGTCCTTCACCAGGCCGAACGACACGATGTCGCGGGAATAGCCGGGATACTTGACGGTGCGGAGGGTGGAAAGGACAGCGTCCTGGGTGGGGCTCACGGGGTGTATGGGAAGGAAAACCCCCCGGAACGGCAAGTTCCGGGGGGTGATGAATGATGGGTGACGGGAACGAAGGGGTTCAGGGCATGGCCGGATCGGAACCGGCGGCGGGCAATTGGGCGGTGACGGTTTCCTTGCCCTTGAGGCCCTTGCCGTTCAGGGCACGAAGGAAGGTGACGATCGAATCGACCTTCTCCTGGGGAAGCTTTTCACCGAGTTGCATCCAGGCCATCTGGGAGACGGCATCGGTGAGGGAGCGCGAGGCGCCGTCGTGGAAGTAGGGAGCGGTGAGGGCGATGTTGCGGAGCGACGGCACCTTGAACACGTGGAGATCCTCCTCCTCCTTGGTGACGTCGATGCGACCCTTGTCGTCGAGGTTGGAGTAGGGATTGACCGCGCCGACCTTGCGGAAGCCATTGCCGCCGAGGAGCGGGCCGTTGTGGCAGGTGGTGCAACCGACGGTGAGGAAGTCGTTGAGGCCCTTGAGTTCCGCCGCGGTCAGCGCCTTGTCCGACCCCTTGAGGAAGTCGTCGAATCGGTCGTGGGTGACGAGGGTCCGTTCGAAGGCGGCGATGGCCTGGGCGAGGTTGTCGTAGGTGATGGGGTTCGGGGTGCCGGGGAAGGCCTTGGCGAAGGATTTCTGGTAGGACTTGATCCCCGAGAGCTTCTCGATCACGGCGGCTTCGGAGGGCATGCCCATCTCGATGGGGTTCAGGATGGGACCCTTGGCCTGGGCGGCGAGGTCTTCGGCGCGACCGTCCCAGAACTGGGCGAGGTGGAAGCCGGCATTGAGGCTGGTGGGGGAATTACGTCCACCGCGCTTTCCGAGGGCACCGGGGGAGGTGGGTTCGCCATCCACGCCCGCCTTCTTGCCATCGACCTGATGACAGCTGTTGCAGGACTGGGTGTTGTTGATGGAGAGACGTTTCTCGAAGTAGAGGGATTTGCCGAGGGCGACGAGGGCCTTGGAATCCTTGTCGGCACCGGGCATCTGATCGGGGATGGGGCTGGTGATTTCGAGGGCCTTGGCGCGGAGTTCGGAGGGGCTTTGGGCCAGGGCTGAGAAAGCGAGCGTGCTCGCGGATGCGAGTATGATCAGACGGGTGAACGATTTCATCGTGAGGACAGGATGGGGTTTTTCGGTCCTGCTGCAACTCCGGGAATTCGGAAGGGGCGGCTCGCTGGCGGGGCGAGGATGGGGCAGGTGATCTGGGGGGCTGGATTTCAGGGCTGTCGTCCAAGTGCGACGACAGGCCTGATCAACTTGAGCAACCTGAACCCAG
>CAZDYB010000163.1:0-8926 GCA_964509045.1 uncultured Akkermansia sp. | reverse complement strand
CAACAACCGATCCACCACCTTATCGTAGGCGTCCGGATCCGGATCCGAAAGGAAGGCGTCGATGTCGGACAAAGTCGGTGGGAGGCCGGTCAGGTCCAAGGTTGCCCGTCGGATCAGGCTGACCCGATCCGCCTCGGGCGCCGGGGTCCACCCTTCCCGTTCCAACCGAGCGAGAACGAACAGGTCGAGTGGTGACCTGCACCAACCGGCCTGACGAACCTCTGGCAGAGGGGGCCGCTCAGGCGGCATGAACGCCCAGTGGGGTTGATAGTCCCCTCCTTGGGAAACCCACTTTTCCAGGATCAGAATCTGGGCAGCAGAAAGGGGATTCCCTGCTTCCGGGGGTGGCATCTGTTCATCGGGATCCTTCGTCCGTATCCGTTCGAGCAACTCCGATCCAGCCAGATGGCCCGGCCGGATCGCAGCCTTGCCTGACTTGCCTCCCCGGAGTGCATCCTCCCGCACATCCAACCGCAATCCACCCTTCCGAGTCTTCTCATCGAAGCCATGACAGTTGAGGCAATGCTCGGCAAGAATGGGCCGGACATCCCTGTTGAACTCGATCCTGACATCCGCGGCGACGGCGACCCCGACCGTCGCCAACCACACCGCGACCCCTCCGAAAAACGGCAGCGCCCGTCCCCGACGAAGGCTCTTCATGCCACATGACATCCTCTACCGATTCTGCCGCAGTTGACTCAGCGTGCAATGGAAGACTCGGTGACCTTCAGCCCTGTCCACTCCTTGCCGGTAGTCGTCGCACTCCGTACGATGCCCCCCCATGAGTCGGATCCACTCCATCCTGCTGGCTTCCCTTGTTTGGGTCGCCCCGGCGCAGGCGGCCCTTGACCTCCTCAACGGCATCGCCGCCCAGGTCAATGATGCCGTCATTACCTTCGAAGATGTTCAGGGATTCGCCCGGCGGGCCATGGAAACCGCTGCCCGACGTGCGAGAAACCAGACGGAGTTCGACCAGGATTCACTTCGGATCCAGAAGGATGCCTTGGATCAGCTGATCGACCGTCGCCTGATCGTCCAGGAGTTCCGCAAGTCAGGATACAATCTTCCCGAGGCCATCATCGATGATCTCGTGAAGGACCGGGTGAAGAGGGAGTTTGGAGATCGGGTGACATTGACCAAGATGCTCCGGGAGTCGGGTCGTACGTACGAAACGTTCCGCCAGGAGGAGAAGGACGCGTTGGTGGTCTACCAAATGGTCCGCAAGAACATCGCACAGGAGATCGTCATCTCGCCCAAGAAGATCGAACGTTACTATGCACAGAATGGGGAGAAGTTCCGGGTGGGTGACAGGTCCAAGGTGCGCATCATCCTGATTGATGCACGGAGGCATGCCCGCGGTGAGCCGAAACTGCTCGCGCAGGCTGTCCTGGGCCGACTCAAGGCCGGTGAGGACTTCGCCAAGGTGGCCGACGAGGTCTCGGATGATGCGCGCGCCAACAAGGGCGGCGATCGCGGATGGATTGAGGCCAAGGACACCAGCCTGCGGAAGGAGCTTCACGACCTGGCCTTCCAATTGAAGCCGGGTGAAGTCAGTGAGGTTCTGGAGCTTGATGGGAGCGCATTCATCCTCAAGGTCGAAGAACGCAAGTCGGCCGAAGTCCGCCCGATCTCGGAGGTTCGTCTGGACATTGAAGAGGCGCTGAAGCAGTCCGAGCGTGACCGCCTTCAAAAGGCCTGGATCGAACGGCTTCGCAAGAAGGCCTATATCCGTTACTTCTGAGTCGGCCTTCCAGCATCGCCGTGACCTTTGCGATTACCCTCGGCGATGTCACCGGGATCGGTCCGGAGATCGTTGGAAAGGCCCTGGCCGTCGTGCTCGGGGAAGACGACTCCCAATATGTGGTGTTCGGGAATCGCCGGCATTGGGAAGAAGTGGTTCGAAACTGGTTGCCACTCCAGATCACAGAGGATTGGGTGCCGGGCAGGATTCCCAGGAGTCGGGTCGCCTTCACAGACTCGGGTGTGGTGCTTCCCACGGACCTGATCCCTGGCGATGCGCGGGCGGGCGACGCGGCCTTGCGGTGGCTCGCCGCAGCGACCCATGCATGTCTTGCCAATTCGTGGCCTGGAATGATTACCGCCCCGCTGTGCAAGGCTGCGGTCATCCGGAGCGGTCATCCGGAATTCGTGGGACAAACCGAGTTTCTGGCAGGACTCACCGGAAGCCACCGATTCGCCATGATGCTTCTGGGACACGATGAGATGGATCGTTGGCTTCGGGTGGCCCTTACCACCATTCACCTCCCGCTGGCGGATGTCCCGTCCGCCGTCACTCGTGAATCCGTCGTCCGCGCAGTGAATCTGGCTGATGAAGCCTGTCGTCTCCTGCAACTCCCTCGAAGGCGAATCGGAGTCTGCGGGCTCAACCCACACGCCGGAGAGGACGGAACAATCGGACGCGAGGAGATCGAAGTGATCGCGCCAGCCATCCAGAAGGCGCTCGAACAAGGGTTCGACGTTCGAGGCCCGATCCCGGCCGATTCCTTGTTCCATAGGGCAAGGCTGGGCGACTTCGATGCGGTGGTAGCCCAGTACCATGATCAGGGCCTGGCACCCCTGAAGCTGATCGCTTTCGACAACGGCGTGAACTGGACGTTGGGCCTTCCCTTCATCCGGATGTCACCGGATCACGGAACTGCCCACGGGATCGTTGGCCAGAACCTTGCCCGTCCGGGAAGCATGATCAGCGCGCTTCGGTTGGCCCGGCGGGTCGCAGGAGGCTTACAGCCTCACTCTGCGATGCAGTAAAGCGTCTTATGGCCGCGCAGAAAGAGTTCCTTTCCGGACAGCGCTGGAGAGGCATCGAACTGATCATCCAACCGATTGGTGGCCAATACTTCCAATTGGTCGGACCGCTTGAGCACCACCGTGGCACCATCCCGGCCCAAAAGATAAACCCGACCGGCGGCTGAGACTGGGGAGGCATAAACCCCGTTCATCCCCGGAATCCGCTCGGCATCGATGACCGGCCTGCCGGTCTTGGTGTCAAAGACCGAAAGCATCGCGTTGTTACCGGAGTAAAGATAGATGCGCTCGTCGACCAACAGGGGAGAAGGTACGTAGGGAGTGTTCTTGCCGTGTCGCCACAGTACGGAATCGGTATCCGAGAGATCGCCCGTTTGCCCAAGACGGATCGCCAACAGGGACGCCCCTCGATAACCACTGGTGGCAAAAACCACTCCCCCCTCCGAGACCGGTGTCGGAATGGCGTTGACGGTCATTCCCGAGCAAGACCAGATCTCTGCTCCCGAGCCGAGGTCATAAGCCCGAATCTTGCCGGTGGCGTTGACCACCACCTGAGGCTTTCCATCCACATCGACAATCAAAGGGGTGGTCCAGCCGGTGGGTTCATTCCGAGCCTTCCGCCAACGCTCTTCACCTGTCCTCGAATCCAAGGCGACAATGAAATCATCGCCTTCATGGTCCCAGTTCACCACCACCAATCCGTCACGCGCCGCCACGGATCCGCCTTCACCAAACCCGTTGCGGGTCTGCATCCGTCCCAGATCCTTGCTCCACAGGGCCTTCCCAGAGAGATCGAAGCAATGGACTCCCCGGGACCCCAGCGGAACATACAACCTCTCGCCGTCGGTCACCGGCGTGAAGGAGGCGTAACCGTGGTCCCTGTGGTGCCCTTCATGAGGCAGCATCTCTTTCGCAACCGATCGCCATCGCTCCTTGCCGGTAGCCCGATCCACCGAGATGACCAACCATCGATGCAACCTGTCCGGCACCTCGGAGCGACCGCCGCCGCCCGCCCCCCCGGGGCGACGACGACGGTTTGGATCCTCGGTGCCGGGCGCCGGGTCGGGACTGACCTCAACCGGTTTGCCTTCGGCAGGTCTGGCAACCGCCTCCGCGGACAGGATGAAAACCTGATCGCCCCACAGGATGGGAGTGGAGGTGCCATACCCGGGGATGGCGTATCGCCACCGCACATTGCTGGTCTCGCTCCAGGTCACGGGAGGTTCGGCTCCCGGTGCGGTGCCATTGGCTTGCGGACCGCGCCATTGAGGCCAATTGGAGGAGGCGGCTCCGAGTCCCACCGTCAGGAACATGGATGCGATTGCGCTGGTGATGGCGGAACTCATGAGGGTGTGTCCTTTCGACGGCGCTGATTACCGGGTCCGGGTGATTCCGGTTACGAACGTTTTCTCCCACCGCGGGAGCCCTGACGCGCCCTGGCCCTGCCTTGCCGCCGCTTGAGCAATCGCGCCAACGCGGATGCCGGATCATCCACCATCGCTCCATCCACCAACAGTTCGCGGATCCGGGTTGAAGGAAGCTCAAACTTGAAGTCCCTCAAGACCCGCTCACATACGGTCATGAGTCCCCGGGCTCCGGTGTTCTCCGCCGCTGCCTGTCGGGCGATGCTTCGCAACCCATCCGTGTTGAACCGGATCTCGATGCCGTAGGCACGGAATGCGCGCTCATACTGCCGAAGCAGGCTGCTCTCGCTGTCACGCATCACATGGAACAAGTCGTCAGCACTCAGTCCCCGACAGGCTACGCGGACCGGAAGACGACCGATAAACTCCGGCTCGAATCCGAACTCGATGAAATCCTGGGTTGAGGCGGTTGCGATGAGTTGCTCGGCTGGAAGTTCCGCCACTTCCGGTCCGCGTCGCCTCCTCACCACATTCTCCAATCCTGCGAACGCTCCACTGACAATGAAGAGGATATGACGGGTGTTGATGGTGTGTTCCTGAGGTCGCGGCATACCGGGCGGCGGTGATTCACTGGGCGAGATCACCGGCACATCGGCATCTTCCATGAGCTTCAGAAGGTTGGTCTGAACGCCACGCCCGCTGACGTCACGCGCCCCGGCGTCGCGCCCGGCAATCTTGTCGATCTCATCCAGATAAACGATTCCCTGGGCGGCCCGGTACAGGTCTCCAGAGGCTCTTCGGATGAGATCCCGGATCAGCTCCTCGACATCTCCTCCCACATACCCGGTCTCGCTGAACTTGGTGGCATCGGCCTTCACGAAAGGCACGCCAATGAGCTCGGCCGCGGAACGGATCAGGTGGGTCTTGCCCACCCCGGTTGGCCCCAGCAGAAGCACGTTCTGCTTCACATAATGGGGGGCAGGATCCCCCTCGCGTGTCAGGCGCACATGCTGAAAGTGGTCACACAAGGCGACACTCAACACCTTCTTGGCTTCGTCTTGCCGGATCACAAAGCGATCCAGGTGATCCTTGATGTCCCGCGGCTTCAGCCGGAATGCGAAAGATTCCCGGGCTGGCTTGGGGCGGGCCAGTTTCTCCGACACAACTTCTTCGGAGACTCGATCGGCGGCCTCTGCCTTGCGACGACGCGGTGGTGCCTCGGAGGCGGCCGCCAATCCGAGGGAAACGGGCCCCGCCGCAGCGGGATGGGATGATTTCCGAACCATGAGGCCCCACCCTATGGCCAAAACCTCAACCTCGCGACCGGCTGATGATCCTGCCCTGAAAGGGATTGCCGCCCAAGGCTGTGCTACGGCTGACTAGCAGGACAGAAAGCGCTCCACTTCATGACCACGCGTGCATCGTCCCATTCCCAGCTTCGCCTCCCGTTCCGGCTTTGGATCCTGATTCCATCGCTTCTGGCATTGTGTCAAAGCCTGATCGCGGCTCCCAAGGGCAAGGCCATCCCCAGACCCATCTCCCCAGGCCCGCATTCCAGAGCAATGGATACGGCTCTGGATCGCTATGTTGCCACTCCGGATTCCGCTTACTCGTGGAAGACGGTGTCGATCACCGATGTCCCCGGAGGCAAGGCGGCTGCCATCGACATGACATCACAGAGTTGGCTGACCACCAATGAGGTGAACCGCACCGTGTGGCGCCATTGGCTGGTCATCGTGCGGCCTGCGGTCATCGAGTCCACCACGGCCCTGCTGTTCATCGGCGGTGGCTCCAATCGCGACGAAAAGCCCCCCACCCCGAATCGGGAAATGATCCAGATCGCCACCGCCACCCGCTCGGTGGTGGCCGAACTGAAAATGGTTCCCAACCAACCCCTCATCTTCGGCAATGACGGTCGCGAACGGGTTGAGGACGACCTCATCGCGTATACCTGGGACAAATATCTCCGGACAGGCGACGAGCGTTGGCCAGCCAGACTGCCGATGACCAAGGCCGCGGTCAGGGCCATGGACACCATATCCGCATGGACCGGAACCGAAGAGGGTGGAGGCCGGGCCATGGAGAAGTATGTGGTTTCGGGCGGATCAAAACGGGGCTGGACTACCTGGACAACGGCAATCGTTGACAAGCGGGTGGTCTCGATCTGTCCCATCGTCATCGATGTGCTCAACATGAGCCCTTCGATGGTGCATCACTTTCAGGCCTATGGGTTCTTTTCACCTGCGGTGGGGAACTACACCGAGCAGGGAATCATGAACTGGCTGGGCACCCCCGAGATGGCTGCCCTTCAGCAGATCGAAGACCCCTACTTTTACCGAGGCCGCCTGGCGTTGCCGAAACTCATCATGAATGGGTGCGGGGACCAGTTCTTCCTGCCCGACAGTTCACGATTCTACTTCGACCAACTTCCCGGCACCAAGTACCTGCGCTACGTCCCAAATGCCGACCACTCCCTGAAGGGCAGCGACGCCTATCAAACACTCGGAGCCTGGCAGTGGGCCACCCTGCACGGTTCTCCACTCCCGGTGTTCAACTGGTCCCGGCAGGATGACGGCACCATCGCCGTCGTCGTCAAAAGCCACCCGGAAACGGTCAAGCTCTGGCAAGCCAACAACCCCGGGACACGCGATTTCCGCATGGAAGTCATCGGACCCGCCTGGTGGTCGACCACCGTTGAAGCCGATGACAAGACCTACCGCGCACGTCCCCAACCCGGCAGGGGCTGGACCGCCTACATGCTGGAACTCACCTATGACATCGGAGCTCCTGTCCCGCTCAAGGTGACCACCCCAGTGTGGGTGACTCCAGATTCCCTCCCTCACCCGGCTCCCACGCCCTCGCGACCGACAGGATTCATCCGGCAGTGATCATGAATCAGTCCGCCCCACCCAACGCCTCATCCTGAAACTGGTCTGAAAGGGCACTCGCACCCGGCTCCAACTCGTGGGTAGCCTCGCAACCCTTCAGACATGAGTCGGGTACGCCTTCAAAGTGCTGCGTGGGATGAGTATCTGGAACGGGCCATTGAAGGTCTGATCCTGCTGGCCATCGGAATCGGTTGCGTCTTCTTCGGCGGTGTCCGCAACACCGAACTGGCCGTCATGACCGGCTGCGTTGCCCTTGCCAGCGTCATCTGGGCACTTCGGATGTGGGCCAATCCCTCCCACAGGTTCCTCCTCCACCCGGTCCTGGTACCGATCTTGGGGTTTGTCGGATATGCCGTCTGGTTGGTTCAGCAGGCGGATGTGCCCTATCTGGCCCGCCAGGATCTGTGGTTGGTGACCCTCTATGCGACGGCTTTTGTCGTGGCGCTCCAAAACCTTCACGGTCAGAGCTCGCTCCAACGGATTTCAACCGTGTTGGCCGGTCTCGGATCCATGCTGGCCCTTTACGCGGTGGCTCAATACCTCAGCGAAAGCGACTCCGTCCTGTGGTTGGCCCGACCAGCCCAATACGTGCGTCGCGCTGGCGCCACCTTCGTCAACCCCAACCATTTCGCCGGGGTCATGGTCGGGCTCATGCCCATCGCCCTCGCCCAGACCTTCCTCAGTCGTTCCAGGGGTCCCATCCGGGTCTTCCATGGTTACGCAGCCGCCATGATGACGGCCGGTCTCGCCGTTTCCATGTCGCGAGGTGGTTGGTTCGCTGGTGGCTCCGCCCTGATCCTTTTCTTCCTCTGGCTCCTCATCCGGCGCCGCCAGATGCGGATCCCGGCCCTCGTCGGACTCGCCGTCTCCATCGCCGGTGCGTCCATCTTCCTGATCTCCAATCCCAGGGCACAACAACGGATCCAGGGCCTTACCGCCGTCGGAACCGCCGACAGCGGCAACCGCACCCCTCTCTGGAAACCCGCCATCCGGATGATCGAGTCCCATCCTTGGACCGGCGTCGGTCCCGGCCACTACGATGTCCGGTTTCCCGCGTTCCAGGACCATACCATCCAGGTCAGCCCCGGCTACACCCACAACGAATACCTCAATACCCTCGCCGATTACGGCATCGTCGGCGGCAGCATCGTCGCCCTCGGCATTCTCGCCCTCGTCGGTGGAATCATCCTCTCCCGGAAGTATGTGGAACGCGGCCCGGGTGATCTCGGTGACAAGGGTAGCAATCGTACCGCCTTCTTCGTCGGTTCCTGCATTGGCATGGCCGCCATCGCCATCCATTGCATTTGCGACTTCCTCCTTCATGTGCCCTGCATCGGTCTGATGGCAGCAGTGCTCGGAGGATTGCTGGCCTCCACGGCACGCTTTGCCAGCGAACGCTGGTGGCTGTCCGGCGCCTGGTGGAATCGGATTCTCGCCACCGCCGCGGTCATCGCCGCCCTCGTCTTCCTCCTGCCCACCGCAACCATTGGATTTCGCGAAGGCCTGCCCCTCAATCGTGCGGCTGTCGCAGGCTCGGTGAGCACCCAACTCCTCGCAGATCTGACCGCAGCGGCCGCCATCTGTCCCGACAATCCCCGGACAGCCTATGAAATCGGTGAAAACCTTCGCCGGCTCAGTTTCGAAGGAGAGGGTCCCTGGCGTGAACAGGCCATGCAGGCGATCGACTGGCTCACCAAGGCCGCCGCCCTCAACCGGTTCGATCCAATGCCCCATCTGTCCCTGGGCCTCTGCTGGCATTGGCTGGGTGAACCCAACAGCGCCCGGGATTCCTTCGCTAAGGCAAGAGATCTTGGCCCCCGCCTCGTTTCCGTCGCCAACCACTACGCCTGGAATCTCCTCCTTCAGGGCAAGGTCAACGAAGCCAGACTCGTCTTCGAGGAATCCCTC
>CAZDYB010000162.1:0-8926 GCA_964509045.1 uncultured Akkermansia sp. | reverse complement strand
GTTCCTGGAGCCTGTCCCCAGAGCTGTTCCTGGAGCCTGTCCCCAGAGCTGTTCCTGGAGCCTGTCCCCAGAGCTGTTCCATTGGGGACAGGCTCCCGGCTCCCACTCGCGAATGTGCCATGCAAGTGCTTGAAGCCTGTCCTCCCGCCGAAGCCTGTGAGCCTGTCCCCACGGACCCTTGCCCTTCCCCGTTCCATGGTGCCTTCTTCCACACCTTCCTCCTCGCCATCCCCGGACCCGCGTCGGATCCTCACCGGCGTGTCCACCGTGGGTCGTTTCCTGGGTTGTACTGTCGCGTTGCTGCTGGCCGCCGAGACCGGCCTGGCCGCCGGCTTCACCCGCATCGAACCCATCCCCGCCGGACTCACCTTCACCAACCGCATTGATCGCGAGCGTTACCTCACCAACCAGATCCCACTCAATGGCAGCGGCGTTGCCATGGGTGACATCAATGCCGACGGCCGGCCCGATCTGGTCCTGGGCGGTCTCGATGGTGCCGGATCCGTCTTCCGAAACCTCGGCAACTGGCAGTTCACCAACATCACCGCAGCCTCCGGCGTTGCCATGGCCGGCCTCGATACCACCGGAGTAGCCCTCGTTGATCTCGACGGCGACGGTTCGCTCGATCTGATCCTGAACACGATCGGCCGCGGAACCTCATTGTGGTCCAACGACGGTCACGGACGGTTCACCCTGAAGTCCGTGGTGAACCCGGGCCGCGCCGGCATGAGCCTGGGCGTCGCCGATCTCGACGGAGACGGCGATCTCGATCTGTACGTCGCGAACTACCGCACCTCGAGCATCCGGGATGATCCAACGGCCCGGTTCTCGGTCCGGGACGACGGCCAGGGACCGCGCGTGGTGCAATACAACGGCCGCCCGACCACGGATGCGGATCTGGCCGGCCGCTTCTTCCTCGCCGGCGGAACGGTCCGTGAGAATGGCGAACCCGACCTGCTGCTGCTGAATCAGGGTGGCTGGGACTTCAAACCCGTGGCGTGGTCGGACGGAATCTTCCTCGACGAAAGCGGACGTCCCTCGACCGACATCCCGCTCGACTGGGGCCTGAGCGTCATGGCACGGGACCTGACCGGCGACGGTTTGCCCGACCTCTACGTCTGCAACGACTTCGAGTCGCCAGACCGGTTCTGGGTCAACCGCACCCGGCCTGGCGGTCCATTGCGTTTCCAGGCCATTCCACTGCTCGACCTGCGCAACACCAGTGCTTTCTCCATGGGCATGGATGCCGCCGACCTTGATCGCGACGGCTTCACCGACTTCCTCGTCGTCGACATGTTGAGCCGGGACCATTTCCTCCGGAACCTCCAGGTGTCAGGTCTGCCACCCGGCATGGCTGCCGTCGGCGTCTTCGAGGATCGCCCCCAGTTTTCCCACAACACCCTGTTCCGCGGTCGCGGCGACGGCACCTTTGCCGAAGTCGGTCGACTCGCCGGCCTCAGTGCGAGTGAATGGTCGTGGACCCCCCTCTTCCTGGATGTCGATCTCGACGGGTACGAAGACCTCCTGGTCTCCAACGGCCATGAGATGGACATGATGGACATCGATGTCAGCGACGCTGCCGAAGCCATGAAAAGCCAGCGTCGGATGACCGCCCGCCAACAGCTCGATCTCCGGAAGAGTTTCCGGCGTTTCAATGCTCCCAATGCCGCCTTCCGCAATCGCGGCGGACTCCAGTTCGAAGACGTCTCCGAACCTTGGGGTTTCAATACCGCTGAAGTCGGGCTCGGCATGGCTGCCGGCGATCTCGATGGCGATGGCGACCTCGACATCGTGGTGAACAACCTCAACGCACCACCGACCCTCTACCGCAACGACGCCACCGCTCCCCGTCTCCCCGTCCGTCTCAAGGGGCGCGCACCCAACACCCGCGGCATCGGCGCCCGCATCCGCGTCTCCGGCGGCCCGGTCGATCAAACCCAGGAGATCATCGCCGGCGGACGCTACCTCTCCTCCGATGACCCCATGCGGGTATTCGCCGCGGGATCCGCCAGATCCCTCGTCGTCGAGGTCACCTGGCGTTCCGGCCTCCGTTCACTCCTCACCAACGTCCCCCCGGGCCGCCTCTGCGAAGTGGTCGAAGACGGCGCCCTTGTCGCTCCGACTCCGCCCGCCCCGGCCCCGCGCTGGATGGAGGAAGTGTCCGACCTCGTGAACTTCACCCACGGCGAAAACGTCTGGGACGACTTCGCCCGCCAACCGTTGCTCCCCCGGAACCTGTCCCAGGCCGGCCCCGGCGTGACCTGGGCGGACATCAATGACGACGGTCACGACGACCTCCTGGTGGGGGCCGGTCAGGGCGCGTTGCCCGGGGTGTTCCTCGGCAATGGCAAGGGCGGATTCCAACGCTGGTTCGATGCCCCGTTCAATCGTCCGTCCGGTCGCGACATGACCACACTCCTGCCCTTTCCCCCGGCATTGCTCGCCGGTTCCAGCAACTACGAGGACGGCCTCACCAACGGCGGTTGCATCCGCATCTTCGACCTCGCCCGCAAGGTCAGTGGCGAAGCCGTCCTCGGCCAGAACATCACCGCCGGCCCACTCGCCGCAGCCGATGCCGATGGCGACGGCTCCCTCGAAATCCTCGTCGGTGGCCGCGCCATTCCCGGGGGTTATCCCGCCGCCTCGGACACCCTCCTGCTCCGCAGCTCCGCCGGCCGCCTGACCCCCGTCCAACGCTGGAACAATCTCGGGCTCGTCAATGACGCGCTCTGGGTCGATCTCGATGCCGACGGCATCTCCGAACTCGTCCTCGCCGTTGAATGGGGACCCATCCGCATCCTCGCCCGCAACGGCTCCCAATGGGTCGACCGCACCGCCGCCTGGGGTCTGTCCGATCTCACCGGTTGGTGGCAGGGCGTCGCCACCGGCGACTTCAACAATGACGGCCAACCCGATCTCATCGTCGGCAACTGGGGACTCAATGTATTCCCTGCCGCCATCCCGTCCCAACTCCCCTTCCGCATCCGTCATGGCGATCTCGACCAGTCAGGCACCGTCGATGTCCTCCAGAGCTACGCCGGACCCGGCGACACCGAACTCCCATTGCGGAAGTTCGGATCGGTCGCGGCCGCCATGCCCTTCATCCAGGAACGCATGGGCACCCACGGACGCTACGGGGAATCCACCCTCGCAGGAATCTACGGCGACCCCCTGGCCAAACTCCCCCTGCGCGAGGCCCGCGAACTCCGGTCGTTGATCCTCCTCAATCGCGGCGGCCAATTCGAATCCCGTCCCCTGCCCGTCGAAGCCCAGATGTCGCCCGTGTTCGGCATCGCCGTGGCCGACTTCGATGGCGATGGCCGGGACGATGTCGTCCTCGGCCAGAACTTCTTCCCCATCCATCCCGAGGAAGCCCGTCAGGACGCCGGCCTCGGCCTCCTGCTCCAAGGTCTCGGCGACGGCCTTTTCAAACCCATCCCCAACGGCACCTCCGGGATCCACGTTCCCGGCGAAGCCCGCGGTGCCGCCGTCGCTGACTTCGATCAGGATGGCCGTACCGACATCGCCATCGCCCAGAACGGCGCCCGCCTGAAACTGTTCCGCAACCTCAACGCCCGACCCGGCGTCCGCGTCCGACTCCTCGGTCCGGCCGGCAACCCGACCGCCGCCGGCGCCCAGGTGCGTCTCAAGTCCGCCTCAAACCACGGCCCCCTCCGGACCCTCACCCTCGGCGGCGGATACTGGAGTTGCCCCTCACCCACCGTCGTCCTCACCGCCCCGGATCCGCCGGTCTCCATCGAGATCCGCTGGCCCGGTGGTCACAAGACCGAATCCGTCCTGCCCAGGGATGCACTTCGGGTGACCGTCGATGCCCAGGGCAAACTGACGGCCCTGCCATGAACCCCACCCCCATCGCCCTCCCGTCACACCCGACCTGGCGCCGCCTGTTGCTGGTGGCGTGGATCACTGTCTGGGGTTCGATCACAGGCTTCGCCGCCGATCTGCCAGGCGATGGCCCCGTCCGGTCCAGGCCCCTCAACATCCCCGCCGAAGGCCGTCCCGGATTCACCCGGCTCGACCCCGCCGCAACCCGGCTCGCCTTCACCAATTTCGTTCCCGAATCCCGTCACCTCACCAACCAACTCCTCCTCGACGGCGGCGGTGTCACTGCTTCGGACATCGATGTCGATGGCCGACCCGATGTGTTCTTCGCCGGGCTTTCCGGTGGCAGCCGTTTGTGGCGCAACCTCGGTGATTTCCAGTTCGAGGACATCACCGCTTCCGCACTCTCGCATGTGCCCGGCTACAGCACCTGGGATGTCACCGGCTGCGTCTTTGCCGATCTCAACGCCGATGCCGCACCCGATCTGATCCTCAACACCCATGGCCAGGGAACCTGGGTGCTGATCAATGATGGACACGGCCGGTTCACCCCGCTTCCCCCGCTCAACCCGGGACGCGGCGGTCACAGCATCGCCGTGGCCGACGTCGACGGTGACGGTTGGCTCGACCTGTACCTCGTCAACTATCGCGTCCGCGCCCTCATGGACATGCCCAATGCCCGCGCAACCTTCCGCGTCGTCAATGGCCGCACCGAAGTCGCCACCGTCGATGGTCGCCCCACTTCCGCTCCCGATCTCACCAACCGCTTCACCGTGAATCTCCGCGGTGGTGTGGAGGAACTCGGCGAACCCGATGTCCTCTACCGCAACCTCGATGGCTCGCGATTCGAGGAAGTTCCGTGGACCAACGGCGCCTGGGTTGATGCCGACGGCGAACCCCTCGCCCAACCTCCCTTCGACTGGGGTCTCGCCGCCCTGTTCCGCGATCTCGATGGCGACGGCCGTCCCGAGCTGTTTGTCAGCAATGACTTTCAAAGCCCCGACCGCCTCTGGCGCAATGAATCGTCCCCGGGTCGCATCCGGTTCCGTCTCGCCCAGCCCGGCACCTTCCGCCACACCAGCCGCTTCTCAATGGGCGCCGACTTCGCAGACGTCAATCGCGACGGTCTGGATGACCTCGTCGTCCTCGACATGCTCTCCCGCTCGCATGAACAACGCCTCACCCAACTCGAAGGCGAACCCCCCTCCCAAGGCGAACGTTCCAATCCCGCCGCCACCCCGCAGCACGACGTCAATGTCCTCCAACTCGGCCGACCCGACGGCTCGTTCGCCGAGGTCGCCGCCTTCGCCCGCGTCCAGGCCAGCGAATGGTCCTGGACCCCCGCCTTCCTCGATGTCGACCTGGACGGCTGGGAAGATCTGCTCATCACCACCGGCCAATGGCGCGCCGCCCGCGACCTCGATGTCGCCGCTGAACTCCGTCGCCTGCGCCAGACCCGTCGGATGTCCGATGCCGAACTCTTCGCCGCACGTCGCCAGTATCCGAAACTCGATCCGCCCCAGGTCGCCTTCCGCAACGAAGGCGGACGCTTCCGCGAAGTCGGTGCCGATTGGGGCTGGAACTTCAACGGCGTTGCCCACGGCCTCTGCCTCGCCGATCTCGATTCCGACGGCGACCTGGATCTCCTGGTCAATCTCCTCAACGGTCCCGCCGCCGTCCTCCGCAACGAATCCTCCGCCCCACGCCTCGCCGTCCGCCTCGCCGGCGCACCCCCCAATCGCCACGGCATCGGCGCCCGCATCCGGGTCCGGCCCGCCAGCCAACCCGCCGCCCTCCCTCAATCCCAGGAGATGATGGCCGGCGGTCGTTATCTCAGCGGCGATGCCCCCCTGCGCGTCTTCTCCGCCGCCGGTGCGGACCGTTGGTCCATCGAGGTCCGCTGGCCCGATGGCCGTTTCACCCGCGTGCCCGATGCCCAGCCCAATCGCCTTTACGAATTGCGTCCCGACACCGCCGCTCCACCCCCCGCCACCGCTTCAGACGTCTCCATCGTGACCCCCTGGTTCGATGACCTCTCCCCACGCCTCAACCATTCCCATCGGACGGATGACTTCGACGACTTCATCCGCCAACCCCTCCTGCCACGATCGCTCGGCACAGAAGGGCCCGGCGTGACCTGGGCCGATCTCGATGGCGATGGCACGGAGGAACTCGTCCTGCCCGGTGGCTTCAATGGCGCCCTCGAAATCTTCAAGGTGTCCACCGACTCCAGCTTCAGACGCATCCACCAGATCCCCGTCGTCCGCCCCCAACCCATGGCCCTGCCCTGGGCCGGCAAACTCGTCCTCGCCGAATCCTCCTACACCGACGGCGCCGCACGCGGTGCCGCCGTCTCCCTCTGGCCCCAGCCCGGTCCCGCCCTCGAAGCCGGCGCCAATTCCATCGCCACCCTCGCCGCCGCAGATGTCACCGGCGATGGCTCACTGGAACTCTTCGTCGGCGCCCGCGTCATCCCCGGCCAATGGCCGCGCCCTCCCCTTTCCGCCCTCGTCACCATCAACACCAACGGCTTCAAACTCCTCCAGGTCGTCACCAATGCCGGCCTCGTCCGCGCCGCCGTGTTCTCTGACCTCGATCTCGATGGCGACCCCGACCTCGCCATCGCCGCCGAATGGGCCCAACCCCGCTTCTTCAGGAACGATGCCGGCATCCTCGCCCCCTGGATCCGCCCTTTCCTCCTCGATGGCCAACCGCTCCCGCCCGGCGCCCTCGCCGGCAACTGGACCGCCATCCACACCGGCGATTTCAACTCCGACGGCCGCCAGGATGTCGTCCTCGGCAACCACGGCGAAAACACCTACCTCGAACTCTTCGGCCAACCCCTCGTCGTCGCCCATGGCGATCTCGACAACGACGGCACCCACGACGTGTTCCTCGGTTATCATCCACTCCCCATCCCCTCCGGAGCGGAGAGTTCCACCCGCCATCCCAATCCTTCCCTCCAACCCCTCCACCCGATCCACGGGCTCAGCGTCCTCTCCGCCGCCGTCCCCGCCCTCCGCGACCGCTTCAAATCCCATCGCTCCTTCGCCACCAGTCATCTCGCCGAAATCCTCGGTCCCGCCGGCGCCGCCTTCCCACGCCTCACCAACCGTTGGAACACCTCCGTTGTCCTCCTCAATCACCCCGATCACTGGGAGGTCCGGCGCCTCCCCGACCCCGCCCAGTTGTCGCCCGTCCAGGGCATCGCCGTCGCCGACTGGGATGGCGATGGCGCCGAAGACCTGTTGCTCACCCAGAATCTCTTCGCCCACAACCATGGATGGACCCGCGACGACGCCGGCCTCGGCCTGATCCTCCGCGGCGATGGCCACGGCAATTTCAATCCCATCGATCCCGCCGAATCCGGGGTGCGCATCCCCGGCGAAGGCCGCGCCGCCGCCATGGCCGACTTCAACGCCGATGGCCGACCCGACGTCGTGATCACCCAACACGCCGGTCCCACCCGCGTCTTCCGCAACACGCTTGCCAAACCCGGCGTGCGCGTCGCCCTCGATGGTCCCCCCGGAAATCCCCTCGGCATCGGCACCCGGATCCGATGGATCGCCGGCGACCGCTCCGGTCCCTCCCGCGAATGGCATCTCGGTGCCGGTCACGGCGCCTGCGATTCCACCATCCAGATCCTGGCCCTCCCCGACGTCCCCAATCCCGAGTGGATCGTCACCTGGCCCGGCGGCCGCGAACAACGCCTCCGCATCCCCCCCGACACCCGCTCCATCCGCATCCGACCGGAGCCCTCCCGGTAGCCCCCAGCCCCAAGGGCGGCACGCCATTGGATTTGAGCCCGGAACGGGCGACCCAAGCCCAGCCTGCCCCCATCACCCCCCGGATCGCCCCGCCGACCGCGAACGTCCCCTTCAACCGCCCTGATGACCTTAAATCGCTCATTCAAGGAAAGTATACTTTCCTTAAACGCCGGCTTTGACCCCACCAACCCGGAAGCGTGAATCCGCAATCAATCCCACAATATCCGCCGACAGGCTTTCAAACGCCCCTGGCCATCTGCCAGACGAAGTATAATCCCGCCAGGGAACTCACCACCACCATCACCCTCTTCACAAAGAGGACCGCCGTCGCCGGGTCCTGATAAAAGTCCGACCCCACTGACCCGAACTCCCGATCACCGGCGGTGTAGGCGACCAAACCCCAACCCCCGCCGATCACACAGCACAGGATGAGCGCAATGGCTCCGTTCCAGGGCCTGGTCGATTCCCCCATCACCACATAGCGCAAGCCACCAAGCGCAATCAGGAAGACCAACAGCCCAAGCCCGGCCCCAAAAAGCCCGTAAAAGACGAACATGATCCTATCCAGCGGGTCTTTCATCCACTTCAGCCCTCCTCTTCCACCTCGATCAGCGGAAGGATCCGCGAAATCACTTCACCCAGGGTCCCCTTGTCCGTCGCCATCGCGAACTCAGCCTGGCGCGCCTTCCAGTCCAGGCTCTTGATCTGGTCTGAAAGTACCACCCCTGACACAGCACCTTCTGCGGGCAGCGGAACCTCAAAGGGATACCCCTTGACCCTGGATGTCACGGGACAGGCCAGGAAAAGCCCGGTCTTCCGGTTGTAGGCTTCAGGCGATACCACAAACGCGGGTCGTCGCCCCGCCTGCTCATGACCCGCCTGGGGATCAAAGGTCAGCCATACGACATCACCCCGCCTGGGTATATAAACGGGCATTACCAGACCTCCCTGCCCACAGGGTCGCCCGTGGTGATCTCCTCATGCCGATTGGACGGTTTGATCTCCTTCAACAAATCGTCGAGCGCCAACCTGGTCCGACGAACAGGGCGGATCACCAATGCCCCACCCTTCAAGGAAAACTCCACCTCGGACCCGTCCCGGATTCGCGTCTCAGCCGCAAACGCCCGCGGTATCCTTACGGCGAGACTATTTCCCCAACGCTGAATGGCTGCCTTCATGTTTCTACATTGTTTATCCGTCTCCCCTGATGTCAACGATCCAGAATCCCAGCGGACACGTTCCCTTCCCAAAGGAGCGATGCCGACTCCAATACCGACCCCAACCCATTTCCCCGTCCCTTCAATCTGCGTCATCTG
>CAZDYB010000161.1:0-8984 GCA_964509045.1 uncultured Akkermansia sp. | reverse complement strand
GTTGAAGGACGAATGACGAGTGGCGAATGGAGAAGGGCGGCGGGCGAAGGGGGGTGGGGAGGGGGCTCACGCGAAGGGAACAGGGACGGAGAAAGGGTTGAACAACGAAGGGGCGAAGGGACGAAGGACGACAGGGATGGGGAGCGGAATCTATTTCGGGGTGGGAGGGTGGAAGGTGGGGCCGACCATGTCGCGCACGGTGCGCACGATGAGGTCTTCGACGGTGGGATCGAACTGTTGAGGGCGGTCGTAGTACCAGAGGGAGGTTTCGGCCTCGTATCCGCCTTCGGCGAGGATGCGGCGGGAGGGGATGTAACCGGGGACATCATTGGCGTAGCCGTTGATCCAGAGCCGGGACCGGTCGAGTTCGGTCTTCAGGCGCAGGGCGTAGTCGACGACCACTTCACCACCGAGGAACACCATGGCCAGTCGGTCGTCGAACAGCAGGGTCTGGATGGGGTAAGGCAGGGTGGGTTTGGGCGGTTCATTGCGGTCGAGACGGGCGAGCCAGCGTCGGGCGTGATGACCGACGATGCCATCGGCAGTGGTGCGTTGCTGGAGTTGTTCCCGGGTGAAGTGGGGTTGGAAGGGGAGTTCGATGGAACGGAGCTGTGAGATGGGCGGGGACGGGAGCGGGGTAAGGGAAAGGTTGAGGAGACGACCGGCGTCGGAGGCGATGGCGCGACCGTGTTGGAGGGCGTGTTCGACGGCGCCACGGGGTTCGGGGTTGGCATCGGCACCGCAACCGATGGCGACGAGGGCGACGGAGTGAGGATGGGTCGCTTCGAGTTCGAGGGCGGCGACGCCGGCCCAGTCCCCGTGACTGGCGTTGAGGGAAAGGGTGGTGCAATGGCACGCGTAATTGACGAGGACGGCGCGAAGGATGCCATCGGGTTGGGTGATGCGCAGGAGGGGCAGGTCGTGGTCGACGGGGCCACCGACGGTGCGTCGATTGCGGGCAAAGCCGACCGAACCCTGTCCCCAGGCGACGAGGGCGGGACGGCGGTCGGCGAGGGCGGCGAGGATGGCGGACTCGGTCTGGTCAAGGAAATGGCGGGTGTAGTCGTCGATGGCGGCCTGCTCGTCCGGGGAAAGGTCGCGGGCGAAGATGTTGGGGGCGGCGCCGGTGAGGCAGGGTGCGCAATGGGTGTGGGTGACGGTGAAGGCGAGTTGGGCGGGGAGCAGGCCGGTGCGGCGTTGGATACGGGTGCGGAGCTCGGTGGAGAGGGCGCCGGGGAGGATGCAGTTGTCGAGGGTGACGATGACGGTGGTCCGGGGGCCTTCACCGAGGGCGAGGGCGCGGGCGTGGAGACGTTGGAGGATGTTGGTGGGTGCGGGGAGACTGGCGCGGGAGAGGTAGCCCATGAGGAGCACGGGGCGGAGGGGGGTGATGTCGACGCGGGCGACTCCGACGGGGATCAGGGCGGGTTCGGCGGCTGGGAGGATGACGTGGGCGAAGAAGAGTCCGAGGAGGGGGAACAGGAGGCGGCGGGGGAGGCTCATGTGGGGCAGGATAGGGAACGGGGACGGAGGAGCCATCCTGATGTCGAAGATGCGTGGTGGGATGGGGGGAGGGTTTCGCGCGGGGACGCAGGGAACGCGGAGGGGGAGGGGGAAGGTTGCGGGGCGTTGACATCGGGAGCTGGGGGCCGGGAGAGTGCGAGGACTGAGATGAGTACGTCCATGAATCTGGCGGGGTTGGGTGGACCTCTGGACGACCTGGCGAATCTGGCGACACAGGTGGCGCAGGTTGCGGCGACGGCGGTGGTATTGACGGAGGGAACGCGACTGCGGATGGAGGGGCAGAGCGGGTTGCGGGGTGATGAATGGCCTGCGGTGGAGCGGATGGCCTTGCGGATGTTGGCGGACGGGGGTGGAGGTGAACTGAAGGATGGAATGGACCTGACGGGCTCCTCGTTCCGTTGGGTGATATCGACACCGATCGAGATGCCGTCGGGCAACCGGGCGGGGGTATTGCTGGTGCTGGACCGGGTGCCGCGACGCCTTTCGGTGCGGCAACGGGCGGCGTTGCAGACGGTGGCGCATCAGGTGGTCCTCCATCTGGAGTTGCATCGGCACGCCACCTCGCTGGCGCACACCCACGAGGAGCATCGGAAGACGGAGGAGGAATTGCGTCGGAGCGAGGCGTTCTACGAGGCGTTGGTGGAGAGCCTTCCGCAGAACATCTTCAGGAAGGACCTCAACGGCAGGTTCACGTTTGTCAACGAGCGGTTCTGCCGGACGGTGGGGCGTCCTCGGGAAGAGGTGATCGGCCAGACCGACTTCGAGATCTTCCCGCGGGAATTGGCGCAGAAGTATCATGCGGATGATCGGCGGCTGCTGGAGACGGGAGAGCTTTTCGAGGCGACGGAGGAGAACCTCACGCAGGACGGGGAGCGGCACTATGTGCATGTGTTGAAGACCCCGATCCTGGACCGGGCCGGGGAACGGATCGGGATCCAGGGGATCTTCTGGGACGTGACCCTGGAGCATCGGGTCCAGGACGAGTTGGCGCATGAACGCGACCTGTTGCAGGCGCTGCTGGAGTACGCACCGGACGCCATCTATTTCAAGGATACGGAGAGCCGGATCCTGCGGGCGAGTCGGGCGTTTGCGCGGAAGGCGGGATTTGGTGAACCCTCGGACCTGGTGGGTCGGACGGATCACGACCTGTTTGCGAAGGAGCACGCGGATGCGGCGCGTGCGGATGAGCGACGGGTGTTGGAGACGGGTGAGATCATTGATGGCCAGACCGAGCGGGAGGTGTGGCCGGACGGCCGGGTGACCTGGGCATTGACGAGCAAGCTGCCGTTGCGGGATGGGCGTGGGCAGGTGGTGGGGACCTTCGGGGTGTCGCGGGACATCACGGAACTGAAGCTGGCGCAGGTGCGGTTGGAGCGGGCGGAGGAGAAGTACAGGAGCATCGTGGTGAATGCACTGGACGGCATCTTCCAGACGACGCCCGAAGGTCACTATCTTTCGGCCAACCCGGCGCTTGCCCGGATCTACGGATTCGAGTCGGTGGAGGAACTGATCGGCGAACGGACCAACATTGCGGAGCAGTTGTATGTCAATCCGGCGCGACGCGAGGAGTTCCAGCAGTTGTTGCAGGCGAACGACCGGATCGAGGGATTTGAGAGCCAGGTGTATCGGCGGGACGGAAAGGTGATCTGGATTGCGGAGAATGCGCGTGCGGTCCGGGATCTGTCGGGGCAGCTGATGTATTACGAGGGAACGGTGGAGGACATCTCGGCGCGCAAGCGGGCGGAGCACGAGTTGGAGATGGCGCGGGATGCAGCGTTGCAGAGTGCGCGGGCCAAGTCGGCATTCCTGGCCAACACCTCGCATGAGATCCGGACCCCGATGAATGGGATCATCGGGATGACGCGCCTGTTGTTGGACACGCCCCTGACGCCTGAACAGAGGTCGCACCTGGAGACGTTGAGGTCCTCGGCGGAAGGACTGCTGACCATCCTGAAGGACATCCTGGACTTCTCGAAGATCGAGAGTGGCCGGGTCGAGTTCGAGATCCTGGATTTCGACCTGAGGGAACTGGTGGAGGACACGGTGGAACTGATGGCGGAACGGGCGTTCGGCAAGCACCTGGAGTTGACGGTATGGATTGATCATCGGATTCCGCCATTGGTGGGAGCGGACGGCGGACGGGTGCGTCAGGTGCTGGTCAACCTGTTGAACAACGCCATCAAGTTCACGTTGAACGGCGAGGTGATGGTGCGGGTGGAATTGATCGGGGAAGAGTCGGATGCCTGGCTGATCCGGTGCGAGGTGACGGACACGGGGGTGGGAATTGCGCCGGTGGCTTTGGGTAAGATCTTTGATCCGTTCGTGCTGGCGGATGGATCCACGACCGGGCGGTTTGGGGGGACGGGGCTGGGGTTGTCGATCAGCCGGGGGTTGGTGCATGGGATGGGAGGGGAGTTGGGGGTGACCAGTGACGTGGCGAAGGGATCGACATTCTGGTTCACGCTGCGGGTGGGCCGGGTGACGGGGTTGGAGGCTGAACCGTTTGTGGAGTTGCCTCCGAAGCGGGTGTTGCTCGTGGAGCATCATCCGCGGACGCAACAGGTGTTGGTGCATGAGCTGGAGGGGACGGAGTTTTTGCCGGTGCTGGCTTCGAGTGCGGCGGAGGGATTGGACGCATTGCGGAAGGCGGCGGCCGACGGCGCCCCGTTTGACGTGGCGATCCTGGACCTGCGATTGCCGGACATGGATGCGTTGACGCTGGCGCATGAGATCCATCTGGAGCAGGGGTTGGAATGTGCGCGGTTGGTGGTGGCGGCACCGCTTGGCCAGCGATTGGATGTGTCGCTGTTGCGGACGGTGGGGGTGGCGGCGCACATCGCGAAACCGGTGAAGCGGGCGCGTCTGCTGGAGACATTGCGGGCGGTGGTGCGGGGTGAGGAGGCTGAGGAACGAAGGACGGTGATGCCGGTGGAGGAAGCCTCGGCGGGACAGGGAACGGCCTTGGGATCGCTCCGGATCCTGATGGCCGAGGACAACCTGGTGAACCAGAAGGTGGCATTGGCCTTGTTGAAGAAGCTGGGACAGGAAGCGGCGGTGGCCGAGGACGGTGTTCAGGCGTTGGAGATGCTCGCACGCAATGCCTATGACGTGGTCCTGATGGATTGTCAGATGCCGGAAATGGACGGGTACGAAGCGACCCATCGGATCCGGTTGGAGGAATCCAACGGAGCCTACGGATCGCGTGTGCCCCATTTCATCATCGCGCTGACGGCCAACGCGATGGTGGGTGACCGCGAACGTTGCCTGGCAGCGGGCATGGACGATTTCCTGACCAAACCCCTGGAGTTGGCAGCATTGGAATCGGCACTGCGCAGGTCGGTGGCTTTCCGTCAGGCGGCCCTGGGCGACTCGCCACGGGTGGACACCGGTCCAGAGATCGGGACGATGCCTTCACCGATCATGGCGATGGGAACGGCTGCACCGGGACCGGTTCCGGAGACGTCGTCGCTGCCGGACCTGGATCCGGCGGTGCTGGACCTCCTGATGGTGCCGGACGAACCGGACTCATTGGTTGAACTGGTCGGGTTGGCGGAGACCGACTGTGCCCTGCGGTTGGCGGCCATCCGGACCGGGGTGGAATCCGGCGACCTCAAGGCGGTGGTAGCGGCGGCCCACACCTTGAAGGGCAGCGCGGGGAACCTGGGGGGACGACGTCTGGCGGAACTGGTGAACCGGATGGAGACAGCGGCGAAATCGGGGTCGGTGGAAACGATGCGCGGACAATTGCCCGGCGTGGAGACGGCTTTCGCCGCCTTCATCAGGGCGCTGAAGGAACGGGTGGGATTGGCTTGAAGAGGGGCGGAGCGTTGGTCCCGGGGGCCTGCGGCGCCCAGATCCGGATGGAATCCACCTTGCCGGTGTCATCGAAGGAGCCGAACCCGACGCGACCGGTGGCGAGGGAGGTGTCGGTGGCTTCCATGATCGGCTTGGACAGGTCATCGAAGAAGACCCGGATGAGCCCTGGGACGGCACGACGTTCGATCCGGATGTGGTGCCAGACTTCCTGACCCCAATTCACGCCCTGGGTGGTGCGATGGGCGATCTTCCGGCGTGGGGCGCCATCGACCAGGAAGACGTTGTGCGCGTGGTCATCGGCGACGGAAGCGATGTGGGCGTAGTAGAAGTGGGAGGCATCATGAACCCCGAAGAAGAGGCACATGTCGCGATGCCCATATTCGCGGCCGGTCTGGAGGAGATCGGCTTCGAGGATGAAATCACCGAGTTCGATGCCGGAGAGGAGGGCGATGTTGACGGGGGAACGGACGGGTGGCGTGTAGCGGCTTTGACGGGCGAGTTCGAGGGCGAGGCTGGAGCCGTCGGCGGCGTGTCGCCACGCGGCGGGATCAGTGACTTCGAGGCGTCGGAGGGAAGCCGCGGTGTCGAAGTGTTCCTCGACCACCAGCTTCCAGTCGGCGGGAATGCCGGGTGCGGGCGGGTTGCCGGGTTCGGCGAGGGCGCCGCAGCCGAGGGTGAGGGCGGAGAGGAGGAGCAGGGGTGAGCGCATGGGGTCCGCAGATTTTGGAGAGGATGGGAGTTACCATGCGGGGAGGGGAAACTGAAGCCGCAGATTTCGCCGATTACGCAGATGAACGGGAAGGCGGGAATGGGGATGGAATGCCGCTTCGGGGCAACACGGGCAGGCGGAGAAACCGGTTTTGGTCTTCAGGTTTACCCGGCTTCGTGCCTTCGTGTTTTCGTGTGAGTTGTTTGGTTCGAGAACCGGAGTTTTCAAACCACGGATTCTACGGATGAGCTCGAATGGGAAGAGGGACTTGTCGGGAGTTGAATCCCGCAGGGGCGCGGAGGGGATGTCTGGGGCTCTGCCGATTGGAATTGGGTGTCTTCCATCGGCGGAATCTGCGCCATCTGCGGATACAACGGTTCAGGTTTTCAGGCCATGGGGGCGGAGTGGTTGAGGATCCATTGGCAGGCGCCGGGGAGATCGTCGACGACGACGGCGTTGCGGAGTTCGGCGGCCTGTTCGCGTTCGGTGGCGGATCCGTAGCCGGTGCGGACCAGGAGACTCGCTGCGCATCCGGCATTCCAACCGGTCTGCAGGTCGATGAGTTTGTCGCCGATGACGTAGCTGCGGGCGAGATCGATGCCGTGTTCGGCGGCGGCATCGTGGAGGAAGGCGGGGGAGGGTTTGCGGCCGCGGCTGGGTTGATCGGGAGCTTCCGGGGCGACATAGAAGCCATCGAAGGTGACGTCCTCGGCGGCGAGTTCGGCTTCGATGTGGGAATGGACGCGGTCGACATCGGCGAGGGTGAAGTAGCCGCGACCGACACCGGACTGGTTGGTGACGATGAAGAGGAGGAAGCCGGCGTCCTGGAGGGAACGGAGGGCGGCGGCGGAGCCGGGGATGAACTCCACCTCCTCGGGGGTGTGCAGGTAATGACGTTCGGCGATGAGGGTGCCGTCGCGGTCGAGGAAGATGGCGGGGACGAGGGTGGGATCGGGGTTCATGCGGGGGAGGATTGGGACTGGGATTCGCCGGCGAAGCTCTGGACGAGTTCGGCGGGGGAGACGGTGGCGGTGCCGACCTTGCCGACGACGACGCCGGCGGCGTGGTTGGAAAAGATGGCGGCCTCGACCGGGGCCGCACCGGCGGCGATGGCGAGGGTGAAGGAGGCGATGACGGTGTCACCGGCGCCACTGACGTCGAAGACTTCGCGCGCGACGGTGGGGATATGGAACGGGGGATCGTTGCGGCGACACAGGAGCATGCCGAGTTCGCCCAGGGTGATGAGCAGGAGGGCCGGGGCGAGGGAATCGATGAGGTGCTCGGCGACGCGGAGGAGCTGGGGATCCTGGAGGGGATCGGGGTGACGAGAGGAATCGGCGAGCCCGGCCAGCTCAAACGCCTCCTTGCGGTTGGGAGTGATGAGGGAAAGGCCGCGGAGCTGGAGCGGATGGGTGGGCTTGGGATCGATGCTCAGCCATTTGCCCTGGGCACGGCAGCGATCGCGGAGTCCATCGACCAGGGCCTGGGTGACGACGCCCTTGCCGTAATCGCCGATGATGACGGCATCGGCACGGGGCAACTGCTGTTCGATGGACTTGAGCAGTCGGGCGGTGGTGGCGGGGGCGATGCTGCTGCGGGTTTCGCGATCGAGTCGGGTGACCTGTTGGCGACCGGCGACGATGCGGGTCTTGCTGGAGGTGAGACGATCGCGCACGGGGAGCAGTCCGCGATGACGGACCTGGTCGGCATCGAGCAACTCGGCGAGTTGACGGGCGGCGATGTCGCGACCGACGACGCCGAAGAGGGATGTATCGGCGCCGAGCGCGGTGAGGTTGCGGGCGACATTGGCGGCGCCGCCGGGCATGAAGCTTTCGCGGTCGAACTCGACAATCGGCACGGGGGCCTCGGGAGAGATCCGGGAGACGTGACCCCAGATGAACTGGTCGAGCATGACATCGCCCACGACCAGGAGACGGGTCGTGCCAATGGCTTCGAGGAGTTCATCGAGCCGTGCATGGGGCAGGCGGACAGGATCGGTGACGGGCCCGGGACGGGGCGTGCGAGGCATGGGAAGAGGCTAGGGAGGGATTGGCCGGGAATGAAGGCTGGAATCGGGTCGGGCGGCATCACAGGGTTGCTGCGCCATGGAGTCAGGAGGCAGGTGGAGCGGATTGAGGTTGTGGATGGGGCGCGGGCTGGTGCTGGCGGTGGTGGGCGCATTGGTGGGGACCGGCGTGGTGCAATGGCGGTTGGAGGCCCAGGCGGAACGGCGGCGCGCGGCAGCGTGGGTGGGACAGGTTACCCTCGAACATCTCGAATGGATGGGAGGAAAATGGCCGGTCTCCTGGGTGCAGTTGGCGGATACGGAAGAGTTCTTCGTGGCACGCCAGCGGGAGACCAACCGGGCCTGGCTCATCGTTCATCAACCAAAGATGCCCTGGGTCGACATGCCCACCCTGGTGGATCTGGATTTCGCTGCGGATCCCACCGCCTGGGCGGGACTCGAAGCCATCGGAGAAGCACCGCCGATCCGGGTCATCCGCCTGTTGACCGGGGAAGAGACGGATGTGGATCGGACGGGCCCGAACTGGCGGATCTGGGAATGGGCGAGGAAACGGGCCGGGAAGGCAGTCGATGCGGAGAAGCGGGCCGCAGCCCAGCCCTTCGGGAGTGTTCGAGGGCATTTTGCCGCTTTTGGGCGGTGAGTGGGTCTGGGTAGGCTCGGGGCATGAGGATAGGGCGCGGTTGGCGGGTCCGGCTTTGGGCGTTGTGTCTGGTTTGGGTCGGAGCACGGGCGGCGGGGCCTGTGACGCCGGCGGAGTTCGACGCCGGGTTTGCCGAAGTGCTGGCGTTGAAGGGACGGACGAACGAAGCGGGCCGGTTGCGGTCATTGTTCGCGCTGCAATGGCGCTACACGATGGCCGAGAACCCGGAGGTGGCGACCTATACCGGCTATCCGGAGTTCAATGACCGA
>CAZDYB010000160.1:0-8991 GCA_964509045.1 uncultured Akkermansia sp. | reverse complement strand
AGGGTCGGAAGATCAGAGCCCGGGGCTGAGGGAGTTCGACGACCGATGCCCTGGGCTGAGTTCCGGGTCCCCGTTGGGGACGCAGCCAGGTTCGAGTACGAGTACAAGCCCCCGACCCAGCCGGCGCGAAGCCCTGGGGACAGGTTCTGAGGTGGGTTCGAGTACGAGTACGAGTACGAAAGGAAGGCGAACCTCGAATCCCGTCATCGTACTCGTACTCGTACTCGTACGCGTACGCGTACTCGAGAATCGAGGGGTGGGGATTGATGGGAGCCTGGTGACCTTGCCGGCCACGGGCTGTCAGTGCAGGGGGATCTCGATGACGGCGCGGGTTCCGCCCTCGGGGCGTTGGGACAGGGTGAAACGGGCGCGGGACCCGAACTGTTGCTGGAGACGATGTCGGGTGTTGGAAGTGCCGACGCCTTCGCGGGTCGGGTCGGTGCCCGGGAAACCGGGACCGTCATCCTCGACCACGAGTTGGAGGAGATCCGGTGCGGGGCGTGAGATGTGGAGGGAAAGGGTACCGGGTCGGGTGAGGGGTTCGATGCCATGTTTGATGGCATTCTCGACGAGGGGTTGGAGGAGGAGGGTGGGGACGGATTCGTCGAGCAGGCTGTTGTCGATGTGACGTTCGACCTGGAGGCGGGAGCCGAATCGCATCTGTTCGAGATCGAGATAGCGGTCGATGAAGCCGAGTTCCTCCCGGAGGGTGATGGAGGGGGCATCGCTTTGGTCGAGGGCATGGCGGAGGAGCCCGGCGAGTTTGACGAGCATGGAATCGGCGGCATCGACATCGCGATACATGAGGGTGCCGATGCCGTTCAGGGCATTGAAGAGGAAGTGGGGGTTGAGCTGCATGCGGAGGGCGTGGAGGCGTGCGGAGGCGAGGCGGGATTCGAGTTCGAGGACGCGTCGTTCGCGTTCCTGGAACTCGCGATAATACGCCAGTGCATGGGTGCCGGTGAGGACGACCCAGTAGACGATGATGTTGAAGAAGAAGGTGGCGACGAGGACGTAGCGGAGGATTTCGTCGAAGGGTTTCTCATTGCCGCGGAGGGGCACGAGGAGTTGGGCGAGGGCGGCGCGGGCGAGGATCCAGACGAGGGAAAAGACGGTGCCGGCGACGAGGTGCAGGGCGATGCGGAGACGCCAGTGTGGGCCGGACAGGCTGAAGCGGCGGGCGAGTGCGGCGGCTGGAAGGGCGAGCAGACCGAAGAGGTGCCAGTCGGCGAGTGCGCCGGTGATGGCGGAGTGCCAGGCGACGGGAGCGCCGACCTTGGCGGAGGTGAGGTAGTGTTGACCGGCGAAGGCGAGGCCAATGACGGACCAGAGGGCGAGCCAGGCGACGATGCCTCCCGGGCCGGGGAGACGGGGAGTGCGTGGCGGAGGCATGGGTGGCGAGGATGGGGAGGAATGGGGAAGTTGGAAAGGGGCGGAGGAAATACCACTCGCCGTTTTGGGTTGGGTTGGGTAGTCCGTGGGTCGCATTTCCAGTGGATGTTTTCCCGGCAGGGATTCGGCTGGAGGTGAAGGAATCAACGACCGCGCGTCAGGACCCACTATCCCACCATGGAAACCCTACTGATCATCTTCGCCCTGCTCGTCCTGCTGTTTGTGGCGGCGGGGGTTGTTTTGTTGTGCATCCGGAAGATCCACCCGGGCAAGGCGGGTATCACGGTGGGGTGGGGCGGATTGCGGGTGGCGTTCGACTACATGATCCGGCTGCCGTTGGTGCAGAACTTCGATCTGGTGGACATCTCGGTGAAGAAGCTGGAGATCCATCGGAAGGGAAAGGACGGCCTGGTGTGCAAGGACAACATCCGGGCGGACATCTCGGTGGCGTTCTACATCCGGGTGGACGCGACGGTGGAGAGTGTGAAGAAGGTGGCGCAGATGCTGACGCCGGAGCGGGTATCGGACATGGCGCAGTTGCGGGACCTGTTCGAGGCGAAGTTTTCGGAGGCGTTGAAGACGGCGGGCAAGCAGATGGAGTTCCACGAACTCTTCACGGAACGGTTGAAGTTCCGGGACCAGATCCAGACGACGATCGGGAAGGATCTGGACGGGTTCCTGTTGCAGGACGTGGCGATCGATTACCTCGAGCAGACGCCTTTGGAGCAGCATGATCCGAACAACGTGCTGGATGCGGAGGGCATCAAGAAGATCACCGAGATCACGCAGCGCGAGCGGGTTTTGGCCAACGAGTTCTCGCAGCGTACCTCGGTCCAGATCGAGAAGGAGAATGCGGATTCCGACATTGCGAAGCGGGAACAGAAGCGGCGGAACGAGGAGGACACGGCGCGGCAGAACCGGGCGATCACCGAGGTGAAGGCGAATGAGGAGGCGGAGACGCGCAAGGTGGTTGAGACGCGGCGCATGGAGGTCGAGGGACGCCGGTTGGAGACGGAGGAATCGGTGCGGCTGCGGACCGAGGACATGAACCGGGCGGTGCAGGAGCGGGAGTACACGGTGAAGAAGGAGCGTCAGCGGTTGGAGCAGGAGGCGGTGCAGGAGGGTGAGGAGGCGCGTGTGCGACGCGAGCGCACTGTGGCGTTGGCGGAGATGGACAAGGAAGTGCGGGTGGCGGAAGCGGCGGTGGAGGTGGAGCGGAAGCGTGCGACGGTGGTGGCGGAGCAGAAGGCGGTGACGCAGCAGGAGGAGGAGAAGCGGAACATCGAGGCGCGGATGACGGCCGAGCGGGTGCGCGAGGTGACGGTGATCGAGGCGGAGATGAACGCGAAGAAGGATCAGACGGAGAAGGTGGTGGCGTCGGAGGCGCAGCGGGATGCGGAGCGCAACCTGGCGGAGGCGGACAAGATCCGGTTGATCACGGGAGCGGAGGCATCGCGGGAGGCGGCGTTGCGGGAGGCGGAGCGCATGCAGACGATGGCGGATGCCGAGGCGAAGGTGGCGGACAAGCGACGTCATGCGGCCGAGCAGGAGGCGGAAGGCACGGCGGCACGGGAAGCTGCGAAGGGATTGGCGGAGGCGAAGGTGACGATTGCGAAGGCCAACGCGTTGAAGGTCCAGGTCCAGGCGGTGAAGGAACAGGGAATGGCCGAGGCGGAGGTGAGCAAGGCCAAGGGCGACGTGGTGGCGGAGGTCACGCAGAGCCAGGCGGAGGCGGAGGCCGAAGGAACGAAGGACAAGGAACTGGCGATTGCGGTGGGCATCGAGGCCCGTGGCACCGCCGAGGCCAAGTCCATCCATCAGAAGGCGGAGGCGATGAAGCTCCTGCATGCGGCGGGTCAGCAGCACGAGGAATTCCGGTTGCGCCTGGCGAAGGAACGCGATGTCGAACTCGCGGCCATCGAGGTTCAGAAGAGCATTGCCCTGTCCCATTCCACCGTGGTTTCCGAGGCGCTCAAGTCCGCCAAGATCGACATCGTCGGCGGCGAGAACGACTTCTTCGAGAAGATCGTTCGGGCGGTGGGCACCGGGAAGTCCGTGGACCGGATGCTGGAGAACAGCGCGGCGTTGACCGACGTGAAGAACACCTTCTTCAACGGGGACCCCGAGCGGTTCAAGTCCCAGCTCGCCCAATGGGTGAAGGATTACGGCATCCGCACCGAGGACCTGCGCAACCTGACATTGTCGGCCCTCTTGATGAAGCTGGCTGCCTCTGCCGATGATTCGGGCGTCAAGGGCCTGATCGGGTCGGCCCTCGACATGGTGAAACAGAAGGGCCTGGGTGACGTGAAGGCTTCCGAGGTCGTCCGGGGCTGAGGGCAACCCGACGCATCATGACGCCGGACGAAGGCGGTAAAACGGGCGGGGCGGAGGGGTCGGCCGGAGGGACGAACCCGGGCGCGGCACTGGGTGGAGCGTCCTATGACGTGATCCGCCAGCGGTTGCTGACCCAGGCGGGGCAGTTGCGCGAGCGGATGGCGCAACTGGATGCGCGACGGCAGGAGGTGTTCGGCCGGGTGGAGGCCAAACTCCTCCAGGCGGACCGGGTGACGACATCGCACAACTGCATCCCGCAGGACATGGTGCAGTTGGGGCATGGCCGGTTCCTGTTCGGGTTCAACGTCCAGTTCGGACTGAAGAAGGACATCGAACTGGCGGACGTGTTTGCGGTGTATGCGCGGGATGAGGCGGCGGGGAACTTCCGGGAGGAACCCCTGGCGGTGCTGGAGGACCGCCGGTTCCTGACCGACTTCAAGCGCCTGTACAATGTCTATGAACGGACGGCGCTTTCGAAGTTCTCCCTGATCGACGGTCATCTCTACATGGTGTTCCGGACGGGGTCGGCGGTGGGGGACATCGCGGTGTTCAAATGGGCGTACAACGGGGGTGAACTCCGCTATGTGGATGGCCGGGCGGAGGGCGAGTATCGGAAGGTCGGGTTTCCGTCGACGTATGATTTCCGATGGCAGACACCGGACCGGAGTGCGTTCCGGTATGGGGATCATCCGCATGTGTCGATTGCCGACCGGGTGTTTGTGGAATGCGTGGGGGGCGACCTCACGATCAAGGTCGAGGACAGCACGGCGACGGGTGAGGGGGTGTATTCGGAGCCGGTGGATGACCGGCACCAGAAGGTGGACGATGCGGAGATCGCGTATGCCGAGCTGGGGCATCTGATCCTGCTGCGGATCCGGCCGTACAAGGAGGCGGCGCCGCGGTTCATCGTGTTCAACGGGAAGTTGCAGACGGCGGTGCGGGTGGATTCGCTGGGGCAATCGTGTGTGCGACTGCCGGAGGAACACGGGTTGATCTTTCCCGATGGGTATTATCTGGCGACGGGCGAGTTGAAGGTGTTCGGGAGTCGGGAACAGGGTTTTGTGCTGGAGCGCGTGGTGCATGCGGCGAGCGGTGAGGATTCCCTGTTCGTCTTCTTCCAGCCGACCACGGGGCATTATGTGCTGATGCCCTACCGGCTGATCGAGCAGCGGGTGGAGGAACGGATTGTCTGCAATGGATTCTCGCTGTTCCCGAACGGGCACCTGGTTTCGTTCCGGGCGGATGACGCGCCGCAGAAACATCACCAGGTGCAGTTGCGCCAGACGCCGTTCTATCAGATCGGGCATGAACCGGCGGGAAACCGGGAGGCGTTCCTGTATCAGGTGGGGAACAAGGACGTGGTGCGTGGGTTGTCGGAAGTGAACGAGATCCTGACGTTGGCCCGGCGGGAGACGCCTTATGCGGAGTTGTACACGGACCTGGTGCGACGCTGCACGACGGTGCTGGATGCGTATCCGTGGCTGGGATCGGCGGACGGGTTCGGGATTGATGCGGCATTGCGGCAGGTGCGGGAGGCGGCGGACCGGGCGGTGGATGAGTTTGCGAAGGTGCGCCGGTTGCAGCAGGAGGCGGTGCAGCGGGTTGGGGATATAAAGAAGCGGTGTGAGGACCAGTTCCAGGCGGTGCGCCGGGCGGGGTTCCGGGTGCTGAACGATTTTGTATCGAACCTGACGTCGATGAGGCGGTTGCGGGGGGAACTGATCACGTTGAGGGAGGTGCGGTATGTGGATCTGGCGCAACTGGCGGAGTTGGAGACGGCGGTGGGACGGGAGACGGACGCCTTGTCGGCGGGCTGTGTGAAGTTCCTGTTGAAGCCGGAATCGCTGGAGCCGTATCGGCGCCAGGCGAACGAGCAACTGGCCGCGGTGGACCGGATCCAGCGGGTGGCGGAGGGGCGACAGGTGGAGAAGGCGGTGGCGCAGGCGGGCAGCGAGTTGGAGATGCTGATCGAGATCGTCAACAGCCTGAAGATCGAGGACGCCACGGAGACCACGCGGATCATCGATGGGATCACGTCGGTGTACTCGACGTTGAACCAGGTGAAGGCTTCGTTGAAGAAGCACCTGCAGGCGTTGGTGGCGGCGGAGGGAGCGGCGCAGTTCAACGCGCAGCTCAAGTTGCTGGGTCAATCCGCCTCCAGTTATCTCGACCTGTGCGACACGCCGGAGCGTTGCGACGAATACCTGAACCGGTTGACGGTGCAGTTGGAGGAACTGGAGGGGGCGTTCGCCGGGTTTGACGAATACGTGGGGGTGTTGGCGGAGCGTCGCACGGAATTCTACGAGGCTTTCGAACAACGCAAGATCGCGCTGGTGGAACAGCGGAACCGTCGCGCTGCGGCGTTGATGGGTGCTGCCGAGCGGATCCTCAAGGTCATCCAGAACCGGTTGGCCGGGTTCAAGTCGCTGGAGGACATCCACAGCTACCTGGCGTCGGACCTGATGGCGGCGAAGGTGCGGGAGACGGTGGATCAACTGCTGGCGTTGGGGGATTCGGTGAAGGCCGACGACCTGCAGGGGCGGTTGAAGTCGGTGCAGCAGGAGGCGGTGCGGCAGTTGAAGGACCGGCAGGAACTGTTCGTGGATGGCTCCGAGGTCATCCAGTTGGGCAAGCACCGCTTCAACATCAATACCCAACCCCTGGATCTCACGGTGGTGATGCATGAGGGAGCCCCGCATTTCCATCTCACCAGCACCCGCTACTTCGATCCCATCACCGACCCGGCCTATCTGGCGACGCGCGAGGTCTGGGACCAGGAGGCGGTGTCGGAGAATGCCGAGGTGTATCGCGGTGAACATCTGGCATGGCAGTTCCTCCGGCATCTGGAGGACGGACAGGGAGCGGGTCGGCCCACGGTGGAGCAGGTGATGGCCTTGACGCCGGAGGCGCGGTTGGTGGCGGTGCAGGAGTTCATGGGGACGCGTTACCAGGATGGTTATACCAAGGGCGTCCATGACCTGGATGGCGAACGGATCTTTGAGGTGTTGGCGAAGACCCATCTGGGTTTGGAACGGGCCCGGTACCATCCGGTGGCCCGGTCGATGGCGGCGGTGTATTGGCTCCGGTTCTGTCCGCCGGCGCTGCGCGCGCTGTGGGGTGCGAAGCTGGAAGGTTTTTCCGAGCGCAACCGGGTTTTCCCCGGGGACCCGGTGCAGCAGGTCTATATCCGGGAACTGCAGGCGTTGTTGACGGGGTTTGCGCGGGAGACGGGGTTATATCCGGAGGTGCACGGGGCCGAGGCGGGCGACTACCTGTTCCATGAACTGACCCATGGCGGCCAGTATGCGGTGACACGTGAGGCGGACCGGTTGGCGACGGCGTTCGGGCGGCATCTGGCGATGAAGGGAAGCGAGGAGGCCTTTGCGGCGGCGCGACAGGCGTTGTCGGAGCATCCGGCGAGTGAACTGGAGATGGTGCGGGACTGGGTGCGCGGATACCTGTTGGGACACGAGGGGGGTGGGGAAGGGTTGGAGGAGGTGACGGCCCTGGTGTTCTGCGGGGATGCCCTGTCGCGGCACCTGGTGCATGCGACCCTGCGGCACACGATTGAGGGGATGCGCGGGGCGCACGGACGCATCGATGGCAACCGGTATGCGTTCGATTACCTGGATTTCATCGTGCGGCTGCGGCGATTCGAGGCGGAATCGGTACCCCGCTACGAGGCGTATCACCGGTTGAAGTCGCAGTTGATGGATGCGGAGCGGCGGCGGTTGCGCCTGGACGAGTTCCGGCCGCGGGTGTTGTCGTCGTTTGTGCGGAACGAACTGACGGACCGGGTCTATCTGCCGTTGATGGGGGACAACCTGGCGAAGCAGTTGGGGGCGGCGGGAAGCGCGAAGCGGACGGACCTGATGGGGTTGCTGCTCCTGGTGTCACCGCCGGGTTATGGCAAGACGACGTTGCTGGAGTATGTGGCGAGCCGTCTGGGGATCGTGTTCATCAAGGTGAACGGACCGGCCATCGGACATGCGGTGACTTCGCTGGATCCGGAAGAGGCGCCCAATGCGGCGGCACGGGAGGAGATCCGGAAGCTGAACCTCGCGTTTGAGATGGGGGACAACGCGATGATCTGCATCGATGACATCCAGCACTGCAACCCGGAGTTCCTGCAGAAATTCATCTCCCTGTGTGACGGCCAACGGAAGATCGAGGGCGTGTGGCGTGGACAACCGCGGACCTATGACCTGCGCGGGCGCAAGGTGGTGGTGGTGATGGCGGGCAACCCCTATACCGAGAGCGGAACCAAGTTTCGGATCCCGGACATGCTGGCGAACCGGGCCGACACCTATAACCTGGGCGATGTCATCGGGAGCAACGCCGAGTGGTTCAAGGCGAGTTATATCGAAAACGCGGTGACGTCGAATGCGGTGCTGGCGCCATTGGCGACCCGCAGCCAGGGCGACATCCGACGCCTGATCCGCATGGCGGAGACCGGTGAGGTCAACCCGGAAGGTCTGGAGATCGCATTGTCCTCCCAGGAACTGGAGGAGGTGCTGTCCGTGATGCGGAAGCTGGTCTCCATCCGGGATGTCATCATGCGGGTGAACCAGGAGTACATTGATTCCGCCGCGCAGGCCGACGAGTTCCGGACCGAACCGGCGTTCAAGCTCCAGGGATCGTATCGGAACATGAACCGGTTGGCGGAGAAGGTGGTGGCGATCCTGAACGACGACGAGGTGATGGCGTTGGTGGTGGATCATTACCGGGGGGAATCCCAGACCCTGACGAGTGGTGCGGAGGCCAATCTGCTGAAGTTCCGGCAATTGATCGGGATCCAGACCCCGGAAGAGACGGCGCGTTGGGAGGAGATCCGGAAGACGTTCCGGAGAAACCAGTTCACCCGGGGAACCGACACGGGGGATCCGGTGGGCCGGGTGGTGGCGCAGTTGGCGGCGTTCCAGGGCGGATTGGAATCGATCCAGGGAACGTTGGAATCGGCGGCGGCGCGACCTGCGCCGGCGGTCCAGGTGGATCTGTCGGTGTTGGGCCAGAGCGTGGAGGGATTGAGGAAGCTGATGGAGGAGCGCTGGGTCACGGCACCGGCGCCGGTTGCGGTTGCGGCACCGGAGGTGACGGCAATGGCGGGAATGGCGGGGATCCGGGAGGGGATTGGTGAGGCGTTCACGGAGGGGATGAAGGCGTTGGGGGCGCAGTTGGCGGGGGTGATGGCGGCGGGGCAACCGGGTGAACCCTTGGTGCGGATGGACAGCCTGATGCACGAGTTGGAGATGATCCACAGCACGT
>CAZDYB010000159.1:8790-9034 GCA_964509045.1 uncultured Akkermansia sp. | reverse complement strand
AACTGCACCCTTGGGAGTTTTCGGACGGGCTCCAAGCCACGGCGTGGCCGCCCAGGAGCAGATGCTCAACTCCAGCTGCCGATGAACTGAACCCGGGATGTGAGCCTGTTTCGTGACGGACACAGAAGGCACCAGACCGCTGGCGGCCACAGTGCCTGAACGTCGGCTGAGCTCGACCTGCCAGGTGCATCGCAGCAAGACACCTCGATGGATCGGGGTCGGGTCTTCGCGTGAAGTCTTTCCC
>CAZDYB010000159.1:0-8780 GCA_964509045.1 uncultured Akkermansia sp. | reverse complement strand
GAGGTTCGGTCGCCGTCCCCTTCAAACGGCGAGCAAACCTCGCCGCTCCGAACCTTCCCCTCCCGCCCTGTCCGCGCCTGCCGATGAACTGAACCCGGGATGTGAGCCTGTTCAAAGTCTAGGACGGCGGCATGCGGGGGGTGGATTTCCTGAGCGGATGTTCCCCGTGGCGTCCGTGCACCATGACTGCAGTCCACTCGGCGAGCCGGCGTCCCAGGATGCGGCAGGCTTCCTGGGTTTCCTCCTCGCGGGGTTCCTTCGCCGCCACCGCACCGTAGTGCAGGGTCATCTTCTTGCCGGCGTAGTCCGTGACCCCAAACACCAGGAAACCGAAGTTCATGAGGACGGTGAGGAGGGATTGGCAGGCCAGTTCCATGCCTCCGCCCCAGCCACCGGCGCTGCTGAAGGCGCAGGCGATCCTGCCGTCCACCTTCATCCAGTGCGGTCCCATGGTCTCGTCCCAGAAACGCTTCATGCGCCAGGACAGGATTCCCATGTTGGTGGGACTGCCCACGGCCAGTCCGTCGCACCAGAGGACGTCGTCTGCAGTTGCGTCGTCCAGCGACCGGATCCGCACCTCGGTGTCGGTAATCTGTCGGGCGCCCTCGGCCACGTGCTCAGCCATGTGGGCCACGTTGCCGGTCTTGGAATCGAAAAGCACCAGGATGCGGTTCATGCCGCACCAAGGTCAGCAGCATCGGGGACGAAAGGCCAGCGGGAGCACGGCGGGGTGAGCATCCTGCGTGTTCGAGGATGATTCGTTTGCATCGCATCCCGACCGATGGGCCTTCCTGTCGCCGGTACCGAGGTTCACCCACATCGTGATCCAGTCGACGGCCCGCTGCATCGGGGTGACGGTTTCGTTGGCGCGGGTCCCACCCGACCGATGTGGATCATTCCAGCAGCTTGAAGTAGCGGGTGTCGCTGGTGATGGGCAGATCGAGCACCCGGGTTTCACCGATGGTTTGCGGGGCTTCGGATACCCGGGTCCAGGAGATGGGTGCGGTCAGCGAACCGGCGCTGTAGAGGTGGAGCGGGCTGCTGCCCGGCCATCGGATCTGGATCGTGGTGGGAGTCGGGTGCGCGATGGTGAGCGCAGGCGGTCCGGCGGGTTCGGAGAGGAAGGCGAAGGTCCATTCGGACAGGTGGGTGGGGCTGGTTGAAAGGATCGAGGCCGGAGGAACCCGAGTGGCTTCGACGGATGTCCAGGTGCTGCCGTCGTATCGGAAGAGAGCAGCGGAATCGGTCTCAGTTCCCGGGGTGAGGAGGGCGGGATCGTAGTCGAGCCGGAGTTGGACCGGTGGGAGGGCGTGGCCGTTGCTGTGCCATTCCTCGGATCGGATCACCCAGTGTTGGCGGGCGATCGTGGCGTTGGTCGGGAGACTGGAGGGAAGGCTGACCGGGGGTTCATCCATGCGCCACACGGCGACGACACAGTGGCCCGGGGTGGACTCGGCGGGCCGGATGGATGCGCCGGAGTTGCCGAGGGAGATCCAATCGGTGGAGGACCGGTTGACGCGTTGGAGGGTGAGACCTGTGGGTGCGGGTTGATCGGTCAGGATGTAGTTGGCACTGGCGACGAGGTGGATGTGTCCATTGGCGGAGGCGGCCAGGCGTGTGTCGTTGCCGCCGGAGATTCCCTGAAGGACCCGGATGGCAGTGGATCCGTTGAGCCTCCAGAGGCGTCCGAGTCCGCCGCCGGTGTATTGGGAGGGAGTCATCTGGAAGGCGAACACGCCGTTGGAACCGGTGGTGATGGCGGTGAAGTTGTCGCCCGTACGGGGCATCACGCCGGTCATGGTCTTCCAGGTGGCGTTGTCGCGATGCCAGGCGTGGCCATCGGTTCCGACGGCATGAGTGTTCTGGGCATCGCCGCCGAGCGCGGTGATCCGGCCACCGCCCGGAGGCGATTGCTCGGTGAGGGTGGAGCCATTGAAATGAAGGATACGGCCGTGGTCGGTGCCCACGTAGACTTCGGAATCGGACCGGCCCCAGATGGCGGTGAAGGCGTGGGTGGGAGTGGGTTCGAGCGGGATCCGGGACAGGGTTCGCCACAGGCCTGCCGCGTCGGTTTTCAGGATCCGATGGGATTCAATGGCGAAGAGGGTTCCGGACGGGGAACGCCAGATGGCGATGCCGTTGTTCGGGGGGGAATCGAATTCGAAGGGTTCGGGATTGAAGTACCCTTCCATGCGGGTCCACGAGGTTCCGTCCCAACGATGGGTGCCGTTGCCGGGTTTCGCCCAGTTGTCCCAGCAGACGACAATGTCGTTGGGACCTGCGGCGCTGAGGGTGGAGATGCGGGTCTGACGATCCATTCCCGGCGGCAACGGGGCGAAGGGATGGAAAGCGCCTTCGACGAGGATGAGCAGGGGATGGGCGCCCGGCGAGTAGGTGGTGTCGCCCCAGGCCAGGAACCGATTGCCGACGAGCGGAGCAATGCCATCGATGAGCGAATAGGGCACCTGTTGACTGTGGATGGTCAGGGAGTTCAGGACGCCCGATGCGGCGTCGGGTTTGAACTCATGGACGGCGGATCTGCCGAAGCAGAACAGGCCTTCGGCGTGATGGGCGCCACCGGTCCAGTAACCGCTCTTGCGTTGGGTGAAGAAGTTCACCTGGGGCGGATTCTGTCCGTCGAAACGACGGATGAGATCGCCGGAGAGCAGGTAGATCTCGGAGGGGGACCGTCCCCAGATGTGTTGGACGTTGTAGCTGGGCGAGACGCCGCCACCGAGCCCGAGATCGGTCCAGGTTCCGTCGGTGTTGCGGCGATAGACCTGCCCCCAGTTGCCTCCGACGTACACCTGGTCGAGAGCGGGTGCCCAGATTGCCTGCAGGATGTTCGCGGAGAAACCGCCGCTTTCGATCTTCTGTTCGAGGGTCCAGTTCGAACCGGCCTTGTGGAGGATCTGGCCGTGGCTGCCGAAGAAGAACACGTGGTCGGAGCTGACCGCCCCGACTCCCTTGAGGGAACCCTCCAGCTGGAAAGCGGCGGGCGACGGCACACTGGCAAAGTCCCATCGGGTGCCATCGAAGTGGACCGGGGTGGTGCCGACTTCGAGGGTGGCCCAGACGTCGTTGGGGGCGATGGCGTGGACTGAACTGAAGCTGTAGGTCTGGCCTTGGAAATCCGGGGGGGACATCTCGGTCCAGACGGTTCCGTTGAAGTGCAGGATGAGGGATTTGTCACCGGGTTGCTCGGAGTAGGGATCCCCACCCACGGCCCAGACGTCGTTGGGGGAAAGGCCGTGCATGGCGAAGATGGTCTTCTGGGTCGGGGTGGGCATGGTGGCCCAGGTCTGACCGTTCCATCGCAGGATCACGCCGCCTTCGCCGCCAATGAAGAGGTCGTCAGGGGCTGCTGCCCACGCTCCGTGGAAGGTGTTTCCCTGGGGCAGGGTACTGGTGAAGCGCCAACCGGACGGCAGACCGGCCTCGGTCTCCGGTGGACGGGCGAGGATCAGGAGTATCCCGACGACGATCCGGGACAGTGACGTGCGGAATCGGGCGGGGAGTTGCGGCAGGCTGTGTGGCTTCATTTCAGTGGGCGCGATGGCCGGCGATAGTGGGGGTGACCTGTTCGAAACCATCGTCGGCGGGTGGGACGTGGACGCCAAAGTGGTTTGCTGGACGCCGGTTGCTGAAAGGCTTGCCGGGATTGTCCGGGCGGGGCACGGGATCGGGCCCGGGGACTTCGCAACGGGGTGAATCCACCGCGTGCCGGGTTTACCCGGCCATGGACTTCAACCGGGCTTTACTCCCTTTTGACAATCTTCATCCCGGCTTTGGCCAGGGCTTTGGCGAGGTCATTGATCGCCTGGAAATCATATCCCTGGGTCCTCGCATCGAGTTGGTCCCACGGGGCGATGCTCGGGTTGCGCTTCTGCGAAACGTCCTTGGGTCCGGGTTGCCAGCCAAGGAGGAGACGTTCGACGTTCCATCGACCGTGTTCCGCCCGGGCGAGTTGGGTGCGGGTCCCGTCGGTCAATTCATCGGGTTGGATGGCGGGGCGGGGATCGGTTTCAGCGACCACTTCAAGTCCGACCCGGACCAGGGTATCGCGTTTGGCGTGGGTGAGTTGGTGGAAGCACGAGGCCTTGAGATCCTCGTCCAGTTTTTCCCAGCGTTGCCGGGATGCCTCGTTGGGGTTGGTGGACGCGAGATAATGCTCATGCACAGCCCGGGCAGCCGGTTCCAGGGCCGCCTTTTCAACCGGGTCCAACCCGATGTCGTCGATGGAAAGAAACGCCCGGAGGGTGTCGGCATCCATGGGCAGGCGTAGCAGGCCGTGTTCCGGTCCCCAGCCGGGAAGGGCAAAGTTCCTTTCGGGGGGCAGCGCGGGATCCATCACCACTCCGACCCGGATGCCGAGGGCGAGGGCGACGACGATTTCCTGGTCGGTGATGTCTCCGCCGGCGTAGGCGAGGAGGCGGATCCGCCGGGGATCGATCCCGTCTGCGGAGAGGTCGAGCAGGGACTGGAGGGGTTGGCGGATGGAGAACTCGGGTGGGGGGCCGGAATGGACGACGACCTGGCCTGGGTATTGGCCGGGAATATGGATGCCGTACCCGAAGTGCCGGATGCGTCCGCGGGAATCCCGGGACAGTCGCGCCACCGATTCGCAGATTCCCTGGTCGCTGTTGCCGCTGACCAGGCAGATGGACAGGTCAGCCAGGGCTGGCTGGAGGACCTGTTCGAATCGGGCGACGTCCTTCGAGAATTCCTGAGCACAGGCTCCGGCGACCCAGAGGATCGAACGGTCCTTTGGAAACTGGATCCCTGGGGATCGATGGCCTCGGATGGTCTTCAGCAGTTCGGTGCGGCGTGCGGGGACCAGGTGATGCAGGAGCAGGAGGTGGAACAGTTGGAGGCTGTCGAATCCGGCGAGCTGACGCTTGGCCGCCTTGAACCTGGCGAAGACCAATTCGAGTTCGTCCAGGTTCCTTCCGGGTTCGCAATGCATGCGGGTGGACGGGGGGTTGGTGGGGGCCGGGCGGCACAGGGTGGCCAGCCGGGCGAGGGCATGCACCGCGGAGCCGGGTTGCCCCAGAAGGAGGTGGAGGGTGACGGCGCAGCGCCAGGCGGCACCGAGATTCACCTGGCCTTCGACCTGGACTTCGCACCGTCTCAGGGACCGACGCAGCATCGGACGGACCATGCCGAGCAGGTCCAGGGACTGGGTACGCGAGAAGGAGAACTCCAGATGGCGCGTGAGGGTCAATGGCTCGGCGTCATCCCGGGACACCGCGGCGAGATGGAGTCTCTGGGCATCCTCCTGGCGGAGTTCATCCCCGTTCAAGGCCACGGCGGCATCCGAGAGGATTTCTGCGAATCCACCCGCGTGGGGATCCTCGTCCGCCCGTTGGGCCAACTCTTCCAGGATCCGCAGTCCGTCCTGGAACTCGGCCCCGTGACGGTTGCTCCGGTGCCATTCGCACAGGGTGCGCCCCAGGAGATGGCGGAGGCTGGTGCTGTGGGGCAGGTCGGCGCTGTCCCGGAGTTCGGTGATCATCGGGTCCAGTTCACCGCGTTCGCGTCGGAGTTGGGCCCGGCGCAGGGTCAACCGGATCCGCGCGGCGCACAGGGTCGGGTCCGATCCCGTGAGGGTGTCGATCATCGCGGTGAGACGCTGGATCTCCTTTTGCCCGGCGGACTCGCCCAGGTGCATTCCCTGGGCGGTCTGGAACTCGCGATACTCCCCGTGAAGATCGTTGAAGAGGCCGTCGGCGGTTTCGAGCATTGCGGCGAGGGCGGCGAACTGGCGTCGGATCCGGTCCGGGATCACCGCGTTGGATTTGTAGGAGAGGTCGTGATCCATGTCGGCCCAGACATTCTGGAGGGCGGTGCGAAGCTGGATCTCGATCCGGAGGGCCGGGCACCCAGGTTGGCCGGTTTCCGGGGTCTGGATGACGTAGTGGATGGAGCGGTATCCAAATTCACTGGTCCGGAGGCGGGCGCCGGCGTCCTGGGAATGATGGCGGTCGATCAAGAATGCTTCCGGACCGGTGCTCAATCGTTTGGCGAGGCGCGAGAGATCTCCGTCCGACATCACCACCACCCGGGCACCGACCAGATCGGTCATGACGATGAGCGGATCGAAATCGGTTCCGTACCGTCGTTCGTAGTCGGCGCGTTTGCGGATCAGTTTCCGGGCGAAGCTGTCCGGGTCCTTCACCCGGACCGTCACCCCCGTCAGAGGATCCGTGATCCGTTTCCTCAATTCGTCCGCCACCCAACGCGCCCAGTGCTCGTGGTCCGACCGGCACTCCAGGAAACGCTTCAGGTGGAGTTTGATGTACTCGGGATCGTCGAGGCGGCTGGCGCTGGAATTGGGCATGTTCCGGCAGGGTTGGACGTTTGCGGTTGAAAAAGCGGCAGGGATTTCAGCGTGTCCCGATCGCCGGGAGTGACCTTGTTCCAGTCGATTTCGGCTGGCGAGTGCCATCCGATCTCCGCCCCCGGCGATTCCTCGCGCGGCGTTCCCCCGATCAGGGATCCCTCCAGATACAGCGTCGCGATGCGGGCATGGGCCATGTCGAAGGACGAGGCGCCCATCACGGTTCCCAACCGGATCTCCAGGCCCGTTTCCTCGCGCACTTCGCGAAGCGCAGCATCCGCGAAGGCCTCGCCGGGATCCACCTTCCCCCCGGGCAACTCCCAACAGCCGGGCCAATGCCGGCTGGTCCCGGAACGACGCACCCACAGGATGGCGCCGTCCTCGCGTCGGATCATCACGCGGACGGACATCGACCAAGGCAGGGTGGGAACATCGGCGGGGTCGTCAGCGCGAGATGTCGAAGGCGGTTCCCAACCGGCCCACAGAACCTCGCCCGGATTCCCCGCGGGGCATTCACCCAGCCAGCCTTCGACCCGCCGTCGGATCCTCGCCCGGAGCGCCTCACGGGCTGCCGGTCGGAGTTGGTCCCATGCGACAAGATCGGGATCGCGTCGGTGCACCGGATCCAGTTCTCCGACGGTGGGTTCCCATCCGTCGAGCAGGCGGTCGATGCGCCCATGCTCCTGTTCCATCCGGGCGAGGCCATCGATCACGGAGTCCGGCACGGGCGATCCGGGTGGGGCGGGGAGGGTTCCCGGGGCGGTTTCCAGGCCGATTGCCCGACGTTGGATGCGTTCGTGGGTGGGGCGGTTGTCGGGGGATGATTCCCTGGGATTCCCTTCCTCCAGCAGATCCGCAGGGGCGGCGAGTTCCTGGATGCCGAACCAGATCAACGGTGTGGCCGGGCGCGAGGCGTTGCCGAAATCGTTGTCGGTCGCGCGCAACAGGACCTCTACTCCATGCGTCCCGTGGAGGCGGACGGCGATGCGGGCGTCGATTCCAGAAAGGTGTTTCCGGAGGAGCAGCGCGGCGGAAATGGAGGCGGCGTCCTCGTGCAGGCAGACCGTCACGCACAGCCAACGGCCCGCTTCGGTTGCCAGTTCGCGAACCATCCGGAGTGTGGCCAGGGATTCCACCGGTTCCTCATGCATCCCGATCCGGCACGACGCACGGACGGCGCCTTGTGCCGGACTGTCCACGGCCGGATCCATGCCGGGAAATCCCGGGTGATGGAACTGCACCGTGGCCAGGTTGTCCCGCAGGTGTTCGTCCACCAACACCAACCGCAACGGTTGCCCATTCGCCAGGATTCCCGTCCGCAAGGCTTCCACCGCCAAGGCCCGGCCCATCCGACCCATCCCGAGGATGACCAGGGTCGGACGTGCGTCGTCACCGGGTCGGATCCCCTCCCGATCCACCGGCATCCGGTCGCGCAACAGTTCACGGGCCGCCACGGCCACCGGATCGAATGGGCGGACTTCGAGTACGATGGGTTGGCTGGATTGGTCGGCGTTGCCGGTCGTGGGGCCGAGGCAGGTCCGGAGATCCCCGGCCAGATCCGGCGACTGGATCTCCACCTCGCAACGCAGGGGACGCGGGCGTCCGTGTTGATGCCGCAGATATTCCCGCATGGCGGCGACGATGGCGCCGTGCCGGCTGTCTTCGGATCCGGTCACGATCACCCGAGCGGCATCGTGCAGGCAGGCTTCATCCCAGGTTTCCGGTTCGGTCACCGGTCCGTGGAGGAATGCGATCTGGGATGTCCCCAACGCTTCGAGGAGGAGGGCCGGAGGATTGTCATCCACGACGAGGACCCGGTCTCCCTGATCCCGGCGATATCGGGCGAGGGCGAGGGAACGGTCGTTCAGCGGGGTGACGACCACATGGGCGCCACGGATCCGCCAGCCGAGGCTGAAATCCCAACGGAGAAACCGGAGCACGAGGCCGGCCAGGGCCAGGGTGGAAAAGCAGCCGGCGGCGAGGCGCGCCGTGTTGTGGATCCAACGCAGTCCGCCCAGATCCGACTGTGGAATCCGACCCTGCCAGGTGAACATCAGGACGGCGTCCATGGCCGACCAGATCAGGCGTTCGCCGTTTCCTTCGGGCGGCGTCTCGGCCCGTTTCTCCTGATAATATCCCCAGGTCCCCACGCCCCACACCGTGATCACCGCCAGCAGCAACACCGCCCGATGGGTGAAATGCCGGGCAAAACTGAGGGGATAACGCGTCATGGGATCGGCAGTGCACGGGCACGGTAGGGCTGGAGCGATGCCGATGAAAAGGACGGGATCCGGGGGTTGGGGATGGGCTGTGCAGTCCGAAGTTGTCGGCAAATCGGCAACGTCAACCGGCTCGGGTGCGTTGTCCCCAACGGGGACCCGGATCCCAGCCCAGGGCTGAGGGAGTCTGGCGACCGATGCCCTGGGTTGTTCCGATTTGC
>CAZDYB010000158.1:7495-9036 GCA_964509045.1 uncultured Akkermansia sp. | reverse complement strand
GGGATCCCCAGGGTGGTGGTGCGTCGGGCCGCAGCCGGGGTGGCGTTCGTCACCCTGGTCGGTGTGGCGCGGGTGCTGACTCCGGACTTGCTGTTGATCGGGGATGCCGGCTGGGGCTTTGCTTTGGCGGGGGTGATGGGGGGGCAGAACACGGAGATTCAGGACAGCACAACCGACGTGCTGCTCGAGAGCGCGTGGTTTCAGCCGACCTGCATCCGCCGGACCAGCAAGGCGCTGGGGTTGCGGACGGATGCCAGTTACCGATTCGAGCGCGGGGCGGACATTGGAGCGGTGGATTGGGCGAGTCGCAGGGCGGCGGCGTTGATCCTGGAAGTGGCGGGGGGACAGTTGGCGACCGGAGTCGTTGATGCCTACCCGGTGGCGGCCGCGACCCGGACCGTTTCGCTCCGGCCAGATCGTGTGGCCGAGGTGCTCGGGGTGGAGATTCCAGTCGGGGAAGTCGCGCAGCACCTGACGCGGCTCGGGTTGGTGTTGACCCCTGCAGCGAACGGAACGGAGTCGGGCCCGTTGGAGTGGGCCGTGCCGAGTCATCGACCGGATCTGAAGCGGGAGATTGACCTGATCGAGGAAGTGGCCCGGTTGCATGGGGTGGATCGGATTCCATCCACGGCACCGCGCGGCGGGATGGGGAGTCATCCGTTTGATGCGGTGTACGACGTGATGATGGAAGTGCGTCGGGTGTTGGTGGGGTTGGGGTTGTCGGAGGCGCAGGGGCAGACCTTGGTGACGGAAGGTGCGGCGCGTGGGGTGAGCGGGGACGTGGTGGGTTTGGCGAATCCGCTGAGCAGCGACATGAGCGTGTTGCGGCCGTCGCTGTTGCCAGGTTTGCTGGACACCCTGAGGCACAACCTGTCGCGTCGGAATGGTGACGTGCAGTTGTTTGAGTTGGGGCGGGTCTTCCTGTCCGTGGAAGGCGGGGTGAAGGAGGGTTGGAGACTGGCCATTGCCCTGACCGGCAAGCGCGATCCGGGGTTCTGGTCGGGAACGGATCGGGATGCGAGATGCGATCTGTATGACCTGAAGGGTGTGGTGGAGGAGTTGATGGAAGTGATGGGGTTGCGGGGTGTGGGGTATGTGCGTCGGGGTGAACCGACGGGGTTGTTTGTGGAATCGGCGACGATTGCCCTGGGCGGTCGGTTGGAGTTGGGACAGATGGGACAGGTGCAACCCTCGGTGGCGCGTCGGTACGACGTTCGGGATCCGGTGTTGCTGGCCGAGTTGAACCTTGACCTCCTGCTTTCAAAGCGAAATGCGGGGCGTGCCTTCAAGCCGTTGCCGGCATATCCGTCCATCGCGCGGGATGTGGCGATGATCGTGCCGGAGGCGACCAGCCATGACGCCGTGCTGGCGTTGGTGCGCCAGTTGAAGCCGGCGAATCTGGAGGCGGTGGAGGTGTTCGATGTCTTCCGCGGACGCCATGTTCCGGAGGGGAGCAAGAGCGTGGCCTATTCCTTCACGTATCGGGCCGGCGACCGGACCTTGAAGGATGACGAGGTCAACCCGGTGCATCAGCGGGTGGT
>CAZDYB010000158.1:0-7395 GCA_964509045.1 uncultured Akkermansia sp. | reverse complement strand
CGCCGTGCAGGTACAGGTCACCCCCTGCCCGTGCCACGAGATCCATCCGTCCGACATCAGGAAAGCCGTCGGCCCCAAGGATCGAATCCTCCACGTGAAGTCCCACGATGGTGCCGAGGACAATGTTGCCGCCGGCGGGTCCTTCACTGACGCGGATGATGCGGTCGAGACGGCATTCGAAGGCGACGGGTGAGTTGGCGACGCGGGGTGGGCGGACGTGGGTTGAGGGGTTGGGAGTGACGTTGAAGCGGTCGAACTCGCTTTCGCCGTGGGGAAGGGATTCTGAAGTGGCGTTCATGGCCTCGCACAGGGCAACGGGAACGAGGTTCACGACGAATTCCCGGGTGGCTTCCACATTTCGGAGGGTGTCCTTGGGATGGCCGTGCCGATCATTGACCGGACAGAACAGGAGGGTGGGTGGCTTGGCGCAGACACCCATGAAGAAGCTGAACGGGGCGAGGTTGGTGCGACCAGCAGGATCGCAGGTGGAGATCCAGGCAATGGGACGGGGCAGGATGGTATGGATCATCCACTGATACATCTGCCGCGTGTTGAGGGAGGCGGGATCGATGTGCATGCGCGGAGATCAGCCAGCGGCGGGAGCGGGCGAGCAGGATGGGAGGTGGAGGGATTCCCGGAGCCCAGCCCATTCGGGGGAGGAAGAGACATCCACGACGTCGGGTCCGGGCGCATTGGCGGGGGCCAGGATGGCGAGGAAGACGACCGGTTCGCGGAAGGGATTGTAGGTGCCGTGGATCTCGCCTTTCGGAATGAGCACCATTTCGCCCGGCTTGAGCACCCGATACTCGGATCCGCACCATTGCTCGGCCTGGCCCGACAGGATGTAGATGATCTCTTCACGGGTGGGATGGTGATGGAAGGGGTGGCATCGGCCAGGTTCCATGGTGGCGCGGACCATCAACAGGTCCTGGCAGGGGACGATATCGGGGCGGGCGAGCCAGGCGTTGAGGGTGAACAGGGTGGGTTCGGTGACCGACTCTGCGGCGGTCACAAAGCGTCGGGAAGGGGAAGTCATAGTGTGGGTGAAATCTCGCCAGCGGCCTCACGCCGCAGAATCTCTTCCATCGCGGCGACATCCAACCGGTCCTTGTCCCGCCATGAACCGGATTTCAGTTCGATGAGCTGCCGGGGATGAAGGTAGGGAATCTGGACATCGCCGGAGGGCAGATATCGGAGAAGCGGCCGAAAATCGTCGAGGTGTTTTCCCTGCATCTGGGTGAACAGGTCCAGATCGAACTCCTCCATCAACCGCACGCATCCTTCGGCCGGGGTGAAATCGTCCGGGCCCAGTTCCCTTGCCCAGCCTTCACCCCAGCCGGCGAGATGCTTCAAGAGCCTGAGGATGTTCTCCGGGCTGGGATGGATCAGGATGTCCGTGTCGCTGGTCTGGCGGTGGTATCCGTTGAGGATGACGGCGACACCACCCACCACGGCGAAGTCAACCTCGGCCCGGACGAGGCCGGCCAACAGTTTTTCGAACCGGGAAATGGTCGGGCTCGGTGATGATGGGTTTTCCATGGTGATGTTGGCTGATGAACTGCCGCATCTGTTCCAGTTGCCAGAGAACGTGACCCGGAGAGGGTGGACGCCCCACCCGTTTACGGATGCGACCGGGATCTTGGGGATTCTCGGGATTCATTTTCCGGGTCGCAATGAAAGCCATGGCTCCTCGTTGCTGACATCGACGAGGAAGGGGCCGGTGGCGGCGGCAGGCGAAAGGATGGCGAGGATGACGGCGTCGTTGGACGAGGAGTTGAAGGTGGCGTGGACGATCCCCTTCGGGATGTGGGCAACTTCGCCGGGTCGGAGGATGCGGTATTCCTGTTCGACCCACTGTTCGACCTCTCCTTCGAGGACGTAGATGACTTCTTCGAGCTCGGGATGGGTGTGGAAATTGTGGCCTTCACCGCCGGGAAGGATGGCGCGGCAGACCTGGATGTCGCGGGCCTCGCAGACCTCAGGTCGGCACATCCAGTAGTTTGTGCGGCCCTTGTACTCCTCTTGAAGCGCCTCGGCGGTGGTGACGAAACGGCGGGGATTCATGCGGCGGAAGGGTCTCAGTTGGGAAACCCGTGGTTGAAGGGAAAACTTCGTGGATTTGATCCACCGGACAGGAGTGTGACGTGAGGGCAACGAGTGGTGGGCGGTGGGCAATGGATCTGGCGCACCGCGGCAGCACGGGAGTGCCCTTGTGGTCCGGCATGTGAAACTTGAAAGGCCATCGTCGCGGATCACTCCTGTTTCGACACCGCAACCAGCCGCCGGGACGGCCGATCCGTCTGCCTGGTTCCGGCTGAAGGTGTGTGGACCCGGGATCCGCAGGTCCGGAAGGGAGGTGACGCGGCGGCCTTGCCCACGGTTGAGAGACTTCACCAACATCGGTCTTCCTCCTGAAATCCGCGCCGAGCGGCAAAAGTCCGGCCCATGGATCAGGTCCGGTCCCGGCGGTTTCCCAAAATCCCCAGGATCCGCGCGCACGCGTTCTCGGCACCGGATTCTCCGAGCATGGCCTTGCCGAGTTCCCGTGCCCGGGCGGCATAGGTCGGATCCTGGATGACTTCACGAAGGGCCCTTCGGAAGCTGTCGCGATCAAGGATTTGACGGGGTACCACCCGGGGACAAAGCCCAGCCTTCTCCAATTGCACGCCCCAGAACCGCTGTTCTCCCAATGCCGGCACCACGAGGCTCGGACGCCCGAACTGCGTCACCAACCCTGCCGTTCCCACCCCGCCGTGATGCACCACCAGATCCGCCTCGGCCAACGTGTCCCGATAATCCGTGCGTTCCCCCCGGCCATCCCAGCGTTCTGCCGTCAGGACCCGCATCCCTTCCTCCTGCAACACCGGCAGGATCACCTGATCCGCCACCGGATCGGTTGCCGCCGAGTTGCTCCCGAAATAGGAGTAAACCGTCTTCACGGGATGCCGGGCGGATCCATCCAAAGCCGCACGCGCACGGGCCAGTGTGGATTCCGAATACCAGAATCCGGTGACCTCATGCCCCGAAGGCCAGTCCGTCGGCCGCGGCAGGATCCGTGGACTGAACCCGGCCAGCCGTGGAGCCCGGGGTTGCAGGGTCCATTCCCGGAAACCTGGCACCGGGATCCCCAATTCCGCACACCACGGCCGCAACCAGTGCCGGTCCCCTGACCACAGGTAAAAGCTGAACAACCAGGGCACCGCCAGATTGTACAGGCCCGGCAGACGCATCCGATGCTGGAATATCGGCCCGATCGCCTTCGAGTGGCATCGGGAGGGCAGATAGACCGACACCGCCAATCCGATCGCCGGGACCCCGGCCGCTGCGGCCGCCAGATACCCGGGGGAACACATGGAATTGTAGAGGACAGCGTCTGAACGCCGGGCCTCTTCCGACAGCACCCTCAAGGCCGTCACCGGCATCCCCATGTTCCGCCAGGCGAACCAGAGCCGCTGGAAAAGATTCGTCCGCCGCGTCCACTGCCCCGATCTCGCTGCCTCGGCCTGCATCACCTCACGGGGATCATCGCTGGCATCGTCCACCCATACCGCCCCGCATTCCTCCACGGTCTCCCGATAGATGGGATTGGTGACGAAACGCACCTGATGTCGCGCAGCCACCAGCTTGCGCACCACCTCGGTCAAGGGTTCCACATCACCGCGGGTTCCCCGCGCCATCACACAGATCCGCAGTGGACTTACGTCGGTCATGTCAGTTCTCCCACCAAACTTCACCCCGGGCGAATCCGCTTCCGCGCTCCTCCGGCTTTCGGGATCGCATCGATTTTCTCCGGGGCAATCCGCCCAACACGCCTTCAATGCGTCAGCCGCACCAGCATTCCAAACGGAAAGATGCAGCCCACCCCCGCCACCCGTAGCGGCCGGCAGACTGGAACCGGGAGCCCGACGGGACGGAGGAGCACCGGTGTCCGGCGCGCTTCATGGGTGGGCTTTCCTGGTTCCTGCTGAATCCGCGATTCAACACCCTGCCCGGGAACTCAGGGATGCTGTCCGGAATCACAAGGGTGGCGGGCATTCCCTCGCGTACACGTTATGGAATCTGACGATTGGGATCTGATCCGGGCCTGGCAGGGGGGTGCGCAGGAGGCCTTCACCGAGTTGGTGCGGCGACATCTGCCCCTGGTCCACGCGGCGGCGCGGCGGCAACTGCCCGATGCGCATCTTGCCGATGACGTCGCGCAGGCGGTCTTCCTGTTGTTGGCCCGCAAGGCGTCGTCGCTTCCCACCTCCACCGTCCTTCCCGGATGGCTCTTCAACACCACCCGCCTCGTCGTCCGTCACACGCTCCGTTCCGAAGCCCGTCGTCGCCAACGCGAACTCCTCGCTGCTTCCATGGATCCCAACCCGTCCACCAATCCGTCGCCGGATGCTTCCCGGGATCGTGCCGGTGCCGCACTGGATGAAGCCCTTGCCCACCTGACTGCATCGGATCGCGATGCCCTGCTGCTGCGGTTTACCGAGGGACGGAATCATCGGGAGGTCGGCGTCGCTCTTGGAATCGGTGAGGAAGCGGCCCGCAAGCGGGTTGACCGCGCGCTCGAACGGCTGCGGGTGCGCCTTGCGGGAGCGGGAATCTCCTTCGCGACCGTGACGTTGTCCGCGTTCCTCCAGGACCAACTCGCCGCAGCCCCGGCACCGGGCCTGGTCGAACGGATCACCGATGCCGCCGTTGGGGAACCGCTGGCACATCCCGTGGTTCAGGCACTGGTGGCGGCGGAACAACAGGTTCGCTGGGTCCAATGGGGTGCGGTCGCGGCGGGGGTGGCGGTGTGCGTGACGGGACTCGTGGCGTGGCTGGGAGGTCCCCGCTTCTCGGCGGCATCAGGATCACGATCACAGGCAGCGGGTGCAGCCTTGGCGGACCCGGTGCCGCAGGTGGCGCCGGTCCCTGATCCGGCTTCGTCGTCCATCGCGGATGCAGCGCTTCCCTTTCGGACCAACGCGGTCCCGTTCCTGTTGAGGGTGGTGGCCGGGCCGGAGTCGCGTCCGGTGGCGGGAGCGCGGGTGGTGGCGAACTACGTGGTGGGTTCCAGTTGGATTCCGCTTTCGGGCCTGCATACCGGCGCGGATGGATTGTGCGCGGTTCCGATACCGGCGGAGGATCTGAGGCGATTGGATGTGGCGGCGGACAGTCCCGGGTTGGGCACGCGTTCGTTCAAGTGGATCAGGAATTGGGGAACGCCGCGTCCCGCGAATTACATCCTTCGACTTCAGCCCGGTGTGACGATCGGTGGCGTGGTGCTCGGGACCAACGGTGCGCCGCTGGCGAACACGGAAGTGAACATCGCCTACAACAATGGGGATTCGTACCGGGACGATCCCGAGTTGGCCATGGAGCGTCCGGGTTATGTGCGCTCGGTTTCGGCGGGCTTCACGGACGCGACGGGACGGTGGACGTTCGCATCGGTTCCACCGGACATCGCGAACTTCCAGATTGAGCTGTTCCACCCGGATCATGCGCCGACGTCGTTCCATGTGCAGCCGCCGGTTCCAGCGGATCGGGAGTCATGGGCGTTGCTGCTGCGGCAGCAGTTCACCAACCGGATGGAAGTCGGGCACTCGCTGGCCGGTGTGGTGGTGGATCCTGACGGACAACCGCTGCCGGGGGTTCACGTGTCGGCTTTGGATTACCTCACGAACGGTGTGACTGGAGCCGATGGCTCCTTCCTGCTGCGACCGATCCGACCGGAGTTGTTCATGGTCAGTCTCTGGGCTCGTGGTTTCGCCATTCAATCCGTGCGCATGAAACAGGATCAACCGCCGCAGCGCATCGTGATGCAACCCGCAGGTCGGATCCGGATGCGGGTCGTGACGGACAATGGAAGTCCGATCGCAGGGGCCCATGTCCAACTCATCAATGCGGGCCTGGATCCCGAGGTGAACTGGGCGTGGTCGTCGGATGGGGAAGGCCGGATCGATTGGGATTCGACACCGCCTTCGGGTGCGTTCCGGTTCTATGTCCACGCGCCGGGATTCCAGACCCAGCGGGAGGTGCGGTTGGTGGTGTCGGAGGAGGAATCCGTCATCGTGATGGACGCGGCACCCATGGCGGAGTTTCTGGTGACGGATGCGGAGACGGGACTTCCGATTCCCTCGTTCAAGGTGATCCCGGGAGCGCGCCTGGGCCGGGATTCGGAGCTGACCCTGGTTCCGTATCGGTTTGATGTCAGTGCATCCCGGGTTGGGCAGGATGGGGAGTTGCGCTTCGAGTTGATGGAATTGTTGGATCCCTTGTTCCAGATCGAGGCCGACGGTTACCTGCCGGTGATCGCGGATCCGGGGCCACCCGGTCCGGACGGCAATGCGCGGGTCGAATGTCGATTGAAGCCGGTGCGGGATGCGGACCGGATCCGTGGGCGGGTATTGGATGCGAGCGGGCGTCCGGTGCGGGATGCGGAAGTGGCGTTGACGACGCTGTCCAACTCGATCGAGGTCCACCAGGGTCGATTGGGGTCGGATCAAGCGCGGATGATCCGGCGCACCGATGCCGAGGGGTTCTTTGAGTTGAGACCCCAACCGGATGGCGTGTGGGTGGTGGCAGCCCATGCTTCGGGATTTGGCCGGGTGCGCGTTCGCGGGGGTGTGAATCAGGACCTGATCCTGCAACCGCTGGGCAGCATCGAGGGACGTTGGCTGGATGCTGAAGGACGCCCGATGGCAGGCCGGCAGGTGAGCCTCCTGAATGCAGTGCCGTATCCGGGCGCGTATTCTCCCGCGTCCGCCCACTTCACGCTGCGGACTGGTGAGGAGGGTCACTTCGAGTTCAATGGCGTCCCCCCGGGGCGATGGCGTCTGCACGCGTTCCCCATCGTTTCCGGAACGGTTGTTGCAACGAGTGATTCCCTGCCGATCACACAGTGCGTCGAGTTGGGGCCCGGCGATCGGATGGAAGGCCTTGAACTTGGGCAACCGTCGCCGGGTGCGGTGACCGTCACAGGCCGGTTTGTTTCACCGCTGAAGGAACCGCTGGGCGATTGGAGACCGATGGTGAACCACGCGAGTCTGAGGGCGATGATGCCCACGCGGACACCGCCCATCGACCTGCCGGTGGGTCAGCATCGGTCATGGATGGTGGATTGGTCGGAATCCCGGGAGGCCTTTGAGATCGCGTGTGCCGAACGGGATCATCCACTGCGGGTCGCTGCGGATGGGAGCTTCGAGGTGCAGGGAGTGCCACCCGGGGAATATCGGCTTCTCTGCATCGTGATCGGGGGCGGCGGCTCACTGAAGAACCTGGATGAGCTGGAACGACGCCCCTGGTCCGCTTCAATTGAAACCCGGGTGATCGTGAAAGGGGTGGAAGGAGGGACCCCGTCCGCAGTGGATGCCGGTGACTTCCAGTTGACGATCCGCCGGTGAAGGAACGCTTGGATCG
>CAZDYB010000157.1:7632-9051 GCA_964509045.1 uncultured Akkermansia sp. | reverse complement strand
GGCGAATCCCATGGGATCCAGGCGGGAATGACAGGCGGCGCAACTCTCCTTCTTCCGATGCTCCTCCAGGCGTTGTCGGAGGGTCTGGCCATCCCGGACGCGGTCATCGGGTGGGAGCGTGGCGACCAGGGGTGGCGGGGGAGGAGGAGGCGTGCCCAGGACTTCTTCGAGGATCCATTTGCCGCGGAGAACGGGGCTGGTGCGACGCGGATAACTGGTCTGGGTCAGTACGGCCGCCATGCCTACGATCCCTCCCCGCCGTCGATCCGGGAGACTGACCTTCTGGAATGTCTCACCTTGAACCGGCGGCAGGCCATAAAAGGCAGCGAGCAGGCTGTTCACGTAGGTGTAATCGGCATCCAACAGTTGCAACAGGCTGGCATTCCCGCGGATCAGACCGGTGAACATCTCGACTGGCTCGGCCACCATGGCCTTGCGCAACTCGACGGTATACTGGGGGAACTGGTTGAGGTTGGGGTTGGCCTTCTGGGCCAGGTTGCGGGTTCCAAGCCATTGTCCCGTGAAGTTCTCTCCCAACGCCCGCGCCTTGGGATGATCCAGCATCCGGGTCACTTGCCGGTCCCATTCGCCCGGGCTTCCCAGGCGCCCGGTCGCCGCCGCTTCCAGCAAGGCTTCGTCGGGCATGGTGGACCAAAGAAAATAGCTGAGGCGCGAAGCCAGTTCGAAGTCGTCCAGGCGTTGCGGTCCCTCTCCGGGCCGGTCCATCTCGACCCGGAACAGAAAACGCGGCGAGACCAGAACCGCCTTGCAGACCACCTTCACGGAATCCTCAAACGACGCTCCCTCAGCCCGGGTACGGCGAAACAGGGCCAGGTATCGGGCCAGATCGTCAGGTGAAGCCGGACGACGAAAGGCTTTCCGGACGAACCGTTCGATGTTGCGTCGGGCGGTCCACGATTCCGGGGTGTACCAGACCGGTTCCTCAAGAATCAGGTTCCTGCGCGGAGCGACTTCCAGGATCTCCTCGGCGGCGGACAGATACCGTTCCATGAGGATGGGTGGAACGAAGAGGGTGTCGGCATTGTTGTCGAACCCGCCCCCGCCCCCGCCATCAGGAGGAAAGTTGTCGGCAGGCCGGATCCCGATGCCGAAGAGATCCTGAACCGTATTGTTGTACTCGGTACGCGACAGCCGATGCACCACCTTGACCCCGGGATCCCTGGGCAACCACTCGGGGTCTGGATTGGCCAGGACCTGACCGAGGAGATCCACCAACTGATGGAACTGGTCGGCATCCGGCTGAGGCTTGTTCCGGGGCGGCATGACCTTTTCCTCCACCTGAAGGCGGGCGTTTTCCCAGAGACGGACTTCCTGATGGAGACTGCGGCTCGATTTGAATCGGGCCAGATTCACCCCTCCCTTCTGGGTGTCGTCGTCGTGACAGTCGAAGCAGAACTC
>CAZDYB010000157.1:5556-7532 GCA_964509045.1 uncultured Akkermansia sp. | reverse complement strand
CTCATGCGCATGGGCATGATCACGTAGAGGAACGGCTCGTTGCTCTTCACCACGCCCGGAGACAGTTCATCGATCAGTTCGAAGAAGATCTCATCGACATCCAGGGCCTTGAGGGGATCCATGAGGTATCCGGGATTGAAGGCGATTGCCATGTCCTTGCCCTTGTAGGTGAGGGCGAGGGATTCGCGGGATTCTCCGACCTCGGGGGTGTTGGCGGTGATGGCGAGTTGGTTGCGGGTGAAGGTGAGCTTCACCGAATTGGCCTTGTCGCTCGTCATGATTTCGGCGCGGCGCAGGCAATGCAGCAATTCCTCACGGGGGATGCTGACGCGTTCGGTGCATTCCTGGGGAATGACCTGTCGATAATTGGGGTAATTGCCGTCGACGAGCTTGGAAATGATGTAGACGCCGAGACCGGATTCGGAGGCGGGAACGAGATTGAATCCCACCTGGTTCTCGCTGAATTGCAGTTCAACGGTTCCCGCACCCAGCAGACGGTTCAACTCATTGATCGCCTTGGTGGGGACGATGAACTCCCCGTTGCTTTCGACCGGCAGATCCACCTCTTCATCGCTCATCGCAAGGCGCCGCCCATCGGTCGCCACCAAGGTCACCTTGTGTTCCTTCAGGCTGAAGAAGATCCCGTTCAACACGTACCGGGTCTCGTCCGACGACACCGCGAAGGAGGTTCGCTTGAGCATCACCTTCAGCTTCTCCTGCGGCAGGTTCACCGTCTTCAACTGCTTGAAGACCGGCATGGGCGGATAGTCATCGGCCGACAGGCCGTTGATCTTGAAGAAGGAGGCTCCGGAGCGGACCGATGCGACTGATTTCTCGTCGACCTCGATGTCGACCTCGGCCACGACGAGTTCGCGGACGATGCCGAAGATCTTCTTTCCGGGGAGGGTTACGGCGCCTTCGACCTGGATGTTGGCGGGAACGGCGCAGGTGATGGTGATGTCGAGGTCGGTGGCCGTGAGATGGAGTTTTCCATCCTGCGCCCTGAGGAGGACATTGGACAGGATGGGGAGGGTGGTCCGTGAGCCGACGACATTCTGAACGGCTTGAAGGCCGTTGAGGAGTTGCTCTTTGGCGATCGCCAACTTCATGTGGGCCTATTAATTGACTCTTACCTGAGAAAAGGAAAGCCCGTAGTAGGGTGTGTGAACAACACGTACAACCTGTTGGGGTGTCCGTCTGGCAGCAGGTTTCCTCGGGTCGGGCGTGTGGATAAGACGGGAAGCCCATGACCAACAGGGTGAACCCATGGGGAAAAGCCCGACTTGCTGGGCGTCGGACCCAGGAATCTGGACGGTTGTTCGCAGGGTTGTTGGCAGGGGGACGACGACATGGCCCGAAGCCGGACGATTGCCTTGCGGCGCGGAAGCCATCGGGGTTCCCATGGGGCATCAACTCATGAAGACGTGCTTTCGCCGGATGGCAGCATTGATTGGAGCGTTCCTGTTGTTGGGGGCGGTGTCGGAACCGAAATGGGAGGTTCTTTTCGACGGGAAGGGGACGGCACAATGGAGGTCATACAGGGGCAGCGGGTTCCCCGCCAAGGGATGGTCCGTGGATGAGGAAGGTCTGCGATGTCATGCAAAGGGGGGTGGAGGAGACATTGTGACACGGGAACAGTATGAGGATTTCGAACTGGAGTTTGAGTGGAAGGTTTCTGAGGGAGCCAACAGCGGGGTGATGTACCGGGTTCGGGAAGATCAGGAGGCTTCCTACGAGACCGGGCCCGAGTATCAGGTTCTGGACGATGCCCGACATCCCGACGGCAGGAATCCGAAGACCAGTGCCGGATCGTTGTACGCGTTGATCGCGGCGAATGGTTCAAAGGAACTGAAGGCTGTAGGGCAATGGAACCAGGCACGGATTGTGATGGACGGGAAGCGGGTGGAACATTGGTTGAACGGAAGGATGGTGGTGGGATACGAGTGGGGAAGTCCTCACCTGCAATCGTTGATCGC
>CAZDYB010000157.1:1742-5456 GCA_964509045.1 uncultured Akkermansia sp. | reverse complement strand
TGTTCGACCGGAAGCGGCGGCAGGGGATGGAAGCCGTTGTTTGACGGTACCGACACCGCAGGGTGGAGGTCCTTTGGCAAGCCCGGGTTCCCCGACAAGGGTTGGGTCATCGAGGACGGCTGGTTGCATCATGTGGCTGGGGCGGGTGGAGGCGACATCATCACCCGGGAGACCTTCACGGATTTCGAGTTGGAGTTTGAATGGCGGATCGCGCCCGGGGGCAACAGTGGGGTGAAATACCTGATCGATGAGCGGAGGGGATCGCCGATCGGGCATGAGTATCAGGTGATTGATGACGCGGCGCATCCGGATGCGGCGCATGGACCCAAACGGCAGACGGCGGCGCTTTACGATGCCTTGGCGCCCGTGCAGGCGCCCACCCGCCCCGCCGGGGAGCTCAACCGGTCGCGGATCGTGGTCCGTGGATACGATGTCGAGCACTGGCTGAACGGAAAGCGTGTGTTGGACTACCGGCTGGAGTCGGAGGCGTTGATGGCGGCGAAGGCGGCCAGCAAGTTCAAGGGCGAAGGAAAATGGGGAACGCGGTTCGCCACACCCATCCTGTTGCAGGATCACCGGGACGCCGTGTGGTTCCGGAACATCCGGATCCGTTCCTTGTGATCATGTTCCGGCAACGGGCTGGTTCCGCGGGGGCGACCCGGGTACGGTGCATCCGTGCAAGGTCCGTTTGATCGGAAGATAGAAGGGCAAGGGAACGCCGAGGGGCAGATCGGGACGGGAACCCGATTCCGGGCGTGGTGCTGGTTATGGGTGTGTGCGGTGGCCGGAGGAGTTCTGGCGGAGGACATCCGCTTCCCCGCGGATTCCGGGGTCATTGACGTGACCAAGGCCCCGTATTTCGCCAGGGGCGACGGCAGGACGGACGATACCGAGGCCATCCAGCAGGCGTTGTTGGAGCATCCCAACCAGAACCGGATCATCTATCTTCCCAACGGCACCTATCTCATCAGCAGTCCGCTGCACTGGCCGCCCAGCCCGAACCCCGAACACAGCCATCGGGCAACGATCCTCCAGGGCCAGAGCCGCGATGGAACGGTGATCCGGATCGCGGATCAATCGACGGCATTCGGAGCGGGGACCCGGGGCGCATCGGTGTTGTGGATGGGCGGACCGCCGGCGTGGAGGGATCGCAATGCGGTGAGGAATCTCACGATCGATACCGGCGAAGGAAATCCGGGTGCCACCGGGATCACGCTGATGGTCAACCGACAGGGCGGAGTCCGGGACGTCACGATCCGCGCCGGTGGACGACGTCAGGGAATGGCGGGCATCGACATCTCCCACAACGACTCGATCGGCCCCTGCCTGATCAAGAATGTGTCGGTGGAGGGTTTTGATTACGGGGTGAAGGCGGCGTACCCGCAGTATTCGTCGACGCTGGAGCATGTCTCGTTCTCAGGCCAACGGGTGGCGGCAGTCCGCAATACCGGGCAGACGCTGAACATCCGGGATTTTACCGCGACCAACACCAACTCGGTTCCGGCGATCGTCAGCGCGGACAACATCGGCTTCGTGACCCTGCTGGATGCAAAGATCGAGGGATTGCCTGGGCGGCGACCCATCGCGGCGATCCAGAACCGCGGGCTCCTGTTCATCCGAAACCTCACCGGTACCGGCTATCCGATCCTCATCGAGAATCGCACGGTGACCAACCTCAACGCCGAGGGACCGGACATCGACCAGTTCCTGTCGCATCCGCGGGTGGCACAGTTCAACGCGCCGCGGGAACCGATGAACCTGCCGGTGGAGGAGACGCCGGAGGTACCTTGGGATGCGCTGGACAAATGGGCGAGTCCATTGGCGTTCGGAGGATTGCCCAATGATGACATCGACGACAGCGCGGCGATCCAGAAGGCCATCGATTCGGGTGCCACCACCCTTTATCTGCCCAATGGCTCCTGGATGATCATGTCTCCTGTTGAGATCCGGGGCGCGGTACGTCGCGTGATCGGATGCGAGGCAGGGATCCGGGTCCGCGGGCTGGGGTCCAAGGCAGCCTTCCGTCTGGTGGATGGGTCCGAACCGGTGGTGGTCATCGAGCGCCTGGCGGCGGAATCCAATGTGTCGCCGTTGGTCGAACAGGCGTCATCCCGTCGGATGGTGATCTCTTCCTGTTCGAACGTGTCGTTTCTGGGAACCGGTCGCGGCGACCTTTTCCTGGAGGATGTTTCCTCCGGAACGGAGTGGGTGCTGAACGGATTGAAGGTCTGGGCGCGGCAATGGGACATCGAACGGGACGGCGCCAAGATCGTGAACAACGGGGGTACACTCTGGGTGATGGGGCTGACCGCCACCCAACCGGGAACCCTGATCAAGACCCAGGGGGGCGGAAAGACCGAGCTGATCGGAGCACTGGCGGTTTCGAGCGGCGGAACCAAGTCGGATCCGATGTTCTCCATCCAGGAATCCTCGGCATCGGTGATCTGCAGCGAGTTGGCGTTTCGAGGAAATCCCTTCCGGGTGATCATCAACGAGACGCGCGGCGGGATTCCACGGGCATTGGTCCGAGGTGAGGCCGGGGTGGATGGGTTGGTGACCATCCGGGCCGGCGGCGCGGCATTGCCGTTGTACGTGGGCTACGATGGCCCCGGTGCAGTGCCGCCGCCCCCGCTGCAAGGCCGCACCAATCCGCCGGTACAGATCACTCGCTGACCGATCCTTTTCCTTGCCGTCGTTGCCAGTCCGCGGACGATGGCCGGCACAATGCCTGAGGTAACTTCACGCCAGGATCTCGTCGTGGGTGTCGATCTCGGCGGCACCAAGATCCTGGCGGGTGTCTTCACCCCGCAACTCAAGCTGCTGGCCACCGCCAAGCTCAGCACCAAGGCGGAACGGGGCTATGAACTCGTGGTGGATCGCATCAATCGCTGTGTGCGCGATGCCATCGATGAGGCGGATCTTTCCCTCAAACAGGTGCGGGCGGTGGGGATCGGCGCGCCCGGTGCCATCAATCCAGAGACGGGACAGGTGATCTTTGCCCCGAACCTGAAGTGGAAGGATGCGCCCCTCCGCCAGGACCTGGAGAAGGTCCTGGGGGTGCCGGTGTTCGTGGAGAATGACTGCAATGTCTCCGTGCTCGGCGTCCATGCCGTCGAACTCCAATCCAAACCCAGGAATGTGGTCGGGATCTTCCTCGGCACCGGCATCGGAGGCGGACTCATCCTCCGTGGTGAACTCTATGGCGGATTCAACCGGACCGCTGGTGAGGTCGGCCACATGGTGCTGGAGGTCGGCGGACCCAAATGTGGCTGCGGCAACCGCGGCTGCTTCGAAGCCCTGGCTTCCCGGACGGCCATCTTCCGCCGGCTTTCCGACGAGATCCGCGAGGGCGCCAAGTCCTACCTCACGGAGCTTCTCAATCCCGGAGAACAGATCGTGGACCTCAAGTCCGGGGATCTCCGCAAGGCCCTTCGCAGGGGAGACAAGCTCGTCGAGAAGGTCATCGAAGAAGCCGCCGAATACACCGGCATTGCTGTCGCCAACCTCATCAACATCCTCAATCCCGAGGTCGTCGTCCTCGGCGGCGGAGTCATGGATGCACTCGAGGACGAAATGATGGCCATCATCGTGGCCACAGCCCGCGACTACGCCATGTCCGGCACCGACAAGGGCATTGAGATCGTCGCCAGCAAGCTCGGTGACAGCGCCGGCATCACCGGCGCGGCGGCCTTGGCGAAGATGGGATTGAAGGCG
>CAZDYB010000157.1:0-1642 GCA_964509045.1 uncultured Akkermansia sp. | reverse complement strand
CGGTTGCTGGCAGGAGATCATCAACCCAGGGACAACGGCCCGGCTTCGCAGAGCTTGGGATTGCCGAAGGTTTTCAGGTTGTGACCCAAGGCGTGGGCGATGGAGATCCAGAGCCGGTTGTGCGGGGTCTTGTCCAGTTTGACGGCCTTGCCGGACTGGAATCCGAGCCCACCCCCGACAAGGACGAACGGGATGTTCTCGAGGGTGTGGCTGTTGCCTTTACCCAGTTCGTTGGTCCAGAGCAGCGTGGTGTGGTCGAGGAGCGAACCATCGCCACCGGGTTCCGGAGTGGCGGCGAGTTTCCCTGCCAGGGCCGCGATCTGTTCGCAGAACCAGTGGTTGATCCTGATGAGCTTCTCCTGGGAACCCTCGTTGAGATCCGGATCGTGGGAGAGCGAGTGATGCCCTTCCTCTATGCCGAGCCAGCGCATCCGGGCCTGTCCAACCGACGCGGAAAACTGGATCGACGCCACACGCGTCATGTCGTTGGCAAAGGCATTCACCAGAAGGTCGGATTGCAGGACCGCAGCCTTGGGCATGTCGTCATTGTCGATGCCCACACCAGGCGCCAGGACAGGAGCGGGGCGGGCGAGCTTCTGTCGGGCGCCCTCCCTGAGTTCCCGTTCCAGGTCACGGACCAGCGCAGCGTGCTTGTCCAACTGGGCCCGGTCCTCCGCGGACAACCGGCGCGAAGCCCGCTTGAGGTCGTCCTGGATGCCATCCAGCACCGAGGTCAGGCTCTCCCGATCCTTCATCTGGCCGTAGAGCTGTTCGAAGACCTGATAGGGATCGGAGATGGGCGCCACCGGCTGGTTCGGACCGGCATAGGTCCAGCGGGTCCAGGGATCGGATCGATTGGGAACGGACACGCCAAGTTCGAGAGAGGGGAACCGGGTCCGGGTGTTGGGCTGGGTCTGGAGGAACCGGGCGACTTCCTGGTCGATGGAAGGACCGCTGGCCCACCCGGCCGGGGTATCGGAGCCGCCCTGGATGTTGCCTGGGAACAGCTCGATCCCGGTGAGGAGACAGCTCATCCCGCGCATGTGGCCGTCGCCATCGCCACGTACCCGGTTGCAAAGACCCTGGACCGTCAGGACGCGATCCTTGAATGGTTCGAGCGGGGCGAGGATGCGTTTGAACCGGGAATGCGGACCGGCTTCATCCGGCCAGAACTCGGTGGGGACAGTCCCATTGGGGCTGAAGATGAAGACGATCCGCTGCCGTGGACTGGAAGACTTGGAGGCGGCCTGGAGCGACGGTAGACCGGCGAGGAATGGAATGGCGGCGGAGGCAACGCCGAGATCGCGGAGGAATTGGCGACGGGTGTTCATGGTGGGATGCGGTTCAGCGGAAGATGCGTTTGAGGAGGGAGGGCTTTCCGGCAGGAGGCGCCGGAGGAGGCTCGGGTTCGGAGTGGAGGGCGACGAGCGACGCCATCTCGATCCAGAGATGGCGCACGTGGTGTTCATCCCGGACGAAGGCCTTGTCGAGCCGGGTCAGGGTATCCGGGCCATAGGCGGCAGGATTCTGTTTTGCCGTGTGTTGGAAGAGTTGTCGGATGAAGCCGCGCCGGGCTTCAGGGCTGGAGGCGGCGTGTTCAGCGATGTCGCGGGGGCCGGTGAGTCGGATGACCTTACCGTCG
>CAZDYB010000156.1:7073-9088 GCA_964509045.1 uncultured Akkermansia sp. | reverse complement strand
TCGACCAACACGGTCGAAATCGTGGCGCGTGACACCCAGAATGCCGAGGTCACCGGGTCCCGGACGTTTGTGGTGGCACCCTATGTGGTGGTGCCTGCGACCATGGCAGTGACCGGTGTGAACACGGCCCAGCCCGGGTTCAACCTGAACGTCCATCAAGTCGAGGCTGGCCAGCCCAACACCGTGCTTCGTGCCGAGCGTCAGCTTCGCGGCGATCTGGGTGACAACCTTGCCACCGAAACCGCGGTGACGGAGGTAACCACCATCAACTACAATCAGGATGCCCCTGCCGGAGCCGGCAACTTCACGGCGACCAACGATCATGAAGATCGTCCGATCCCCGGCATCCCCGGCTCTGCCACGAACCCCACCGACAACGTCGCGGCTGAGATCCTCACCTATCTGGAGTTTGATCAGCCTGGTGTGTACACCCTGATCTTCAACTCGGATGACGGTTTCCGGACCTCGATTGCCAAGAACCGCCGTGAGCAGCTCAACAACCTGTTGCTGTCGCAGTTCGACGGTGGCCGCGGCGCCTCCGACACCGCTGTGACCCTGGTGGTTCCGACCCCGGGCTTCTATCCGGTCCGCTCGGTCTGGTTCGAAGGTGGCGGCGGCGCCAACCTGGAATGGGTCGTCATCCGTGACGGCAAGCCCCGCGCGTTGATCAATGACGTGGGCAATCCCAATTCTGTCCGTGCCTTCCGGTCCGCTTCCGAAGCGGTTCCTGCTGGCGTGGTGTTCGCCAACCCGGCGCGCCAGACCGGCAACCCGTACCTGGCGGACGAAGCGATCCGCATCGACATTGCGGATCCGAGCAACGGCACGGTCACGGCCAACAGCATCGTCATGACGGTGAATGGTGCGACGGTGACGCCGACCACGAGCAAGACGGGGTCGATCACCCGCCTGAGCTATGCCCAGCCTGCCGCGCTTCCCTCGGGATCCACGGTGACGGTGGGTGTGGCGTTCGCGGACTCCACCGGTGGCAGCTACACCGGCAGCTACACCTACACGGTGTCCGCCTACTCCGCCCTGCCGCTGAGCTTCCGCATGCCGGACTCCGCGGTGAACAAGGCCAAGACCGGCTTCCTGTTCAAGACCGTGCAGGCCTCGATCGGTCTCGAGAACCGGGTTCGCCGCGCCGAACAGCATGTCAGTGGTCTTCTGGGTCTCGCGAACATCGCCGACCTCAGCCTCGCCCGACCGGACGGGTACTTTGAGGTCCCGGGCGTGATCAACTTCGACCAGGCTGCCGGCAATGCGGGTGCCTTCAACGGCAACAACGGGTTCTTCGAGGAATCCATTCCGGGCGTCCCGGGCATCCTGCCCGATGGCAACACTTCCACCGACAACATCTCGGCGGAGATCCTGACGGTCGTCGAGTTCCCGGCTCCGGGTCTCTACACCTTCAGCTTCAACTCCGACGACGGTTTCGCCACCTGGTTCGGTCACCCGAACGATGGCGGCCGGATCCTGGCCGGTCAGTTCAATGATGGTCGTGGTGCGAGCGACACCTTCTACAGCGTGTTGGTTCCCCAGGCCGGTCTGTATCCGGTCCGCTCGGTGTGGTTTGAAGGTGGCGGCGGCGCCAACCTCGAGTGGTACACCCGCATCAATGGCGTGAACGCGCTGTTGAACGACACGGCCAACGGCGGTCTCCGGACCTATCAATACCCGCTGGGTGTCGGCCCGACCTGGGTGAAGAGCTTCGTTCCTTCCAACGGAGCGAACCGCGTCTCCCTGACCGATCCGATCCGTGCGGTCATTGCTGACGGAACCGGCAACCTCGATCCCGCCACGGTCAGCATGACGCTGAACGGCGCTGCGGTGACTCCGACGGTCGTCAAGACCGGGAGCGAGACCACGGTCAGCTACACCCCGGCCCTGGTCGCGGGCAGCCAGAACACCGTGGTCCTGAACTACGGTGATCGTTCCCTCACCCGGACCTTCACGGCGGGCGATATCGACAAGGTCGCGTTCTTCATCGAGGCCGAAGACTTCAACTTCGGCAG
>CAZDYB010000156.1:0-7063 GCA_964509045.1 uncultured Akkermansia sp. | reverse complement strand
ATGGCGAACTACCGTGGCGGTGCCTATGCCAGCCGTGCGGCCGTGGCCGGTGTCGACTACCAACGCGGCAGCGAGGGTTCTTCGCCCCTGTATCGTCTCGGCGAAGATCCCCAGGTCCCGATGGACGTGAACTACTCCGAGGGCTGGGGCCGCGGTCTGACCGATCTCCAGATCAACTACAAGATCGGCTGGATCGGTGGCGGTCAGTGGTACAACTACACCCGCAACATTCCCGCTGGCCGTTACAACGTCTACGCCGGTCTGTCCCACGGTGAATCCAACCCGGGCCAACTCTCCGGCACGCTGCAACGCGTGACGGCGGGTGCGACCACCGCGAACCAAACGCTGGAAGAACTCGGCTCCTTCACGGGCCAGGGCACCGGCGGTTGGGGGCTCAATCGCATCGTTCCCCTCCAGGTCGATGGCAACAATGCCGTGGTTGAAGTGACGGGAGGCGCCACCACCCTGCGTTACTCGTCCACCAACGGTGACTTCGACTTCCTGTTGCTGACCCCGGCGGCGACTGCCCAGCCGGAGTTCACCAACGTGGTGTTGAACCCGGACGGAACCATCACCATCACCTGGACCGGTGGCGGCACGCTGGAAGCCGGTCCGAGCATCACGGGCCCGTTCGCCCCGGTTGCCGGAGCCACCAGCCCGTACACGTTCACTCCCGACCCGGCAGTGAACGCGCTCTTCGGACGCATCGTTCAGTGAGCGGAGTGATCGGTTGATCGATTCAACGGGGGCCGGGCTGCAAAGCCTGGCCCCTTTTTCGTTTCAGAGGGGCTGCCAAGATGCGCTCCGACGGACTTCCGCGTTGACGCTCTTCCGCACCACTCCCACCTTCGCAGGCCGCGTTGGAATGAAGACCGTCCTCTTTGTCTGCACCGGCAATACCTGCCGCTCTCCCATGGCCGAAGGCCTCGCCCGCAAGGCCCTTGATGGCCAACCGGACTGGAAGGTCGCGTCTGCCGGCATCGGTGCCGTCAATGGGCAACCGCCCAGCCCCCACGCCGTCACGGCCCTCAAGCCACTGGGCATCGATATTTCCGGGCACCGTTCCCGGATGCTCACCGCCCAGGCAGTCCGGGAGGCCGATTACATCTTCGCCCTCACCCGCAGCCACGCTGAAGGCATCCTCTATTTCCATCCCGAAGCTGCCGAAAAGGTTTTCCTCCTCCGTGAATTCGACGAGACGGCGGATCCCATGGATCGCGATGTGGCGGATCCCATCGGGGCTTCCCTCGAAGCCTATGTCGAATGCCGGGACCAGATCCGGCGTGGGGTGGTGTCCGCCCTGGAATCCCTGCTCGACCATGCCCGGAACACCCCGGAGTTGGTCGATGTCGCGGTGGGATCTGACCACGCGGGGTTTGCGCTGAAGGAGACCCTGAAGCCGGTGCTCGAATCGCTGGGGCTCACCTTCACCGATTTCGGGACGCATACGTCGGAGTCCACCGATTATCCGGACTACGCCCGTGCGGTGGCCGGGCAGGTGGTTGGCGGGCAGGCGCGGTTCGGGCTGTTGGTCTGCGCCACCGGGGTGGGCATTTCCATTGCGGCCAACAAGGTGCCGGGCATCCGCGCCGCCTTGGTCACGGATCCATTGGTTGGTGCCTTGTGCCGTCAGCACAACGACGCCAACGTGCTGTGTCTGGGCGGCCGCCTTACGCCGCCGGACCAGGCCGCCCAGATTCTCCGCGCATTCTTCCAGGCCGACTTCGAAGGAGGTCGTCACCTGCGCCGCATCCATAAAATTGAACAACCCATGTCCCTCCGTCTCGCTTCCGTCGATCCCGCCATTGCCGATGTCATCGCCAATGAAAAGCAGCGCCAGTCCGAGAACATCGAACTCATTGCCTCCGAGAACTTCACCAGCCCGGCGGTCATGGAGGTCCAGGGCAGTGTCCTGACCAACAAGTATGCCGAGGGGTATCCCGGCAAGCGGTGGTACGGCGGATGCGAGCACGTCGATGTCGCGGAGAGGCTGGCGATTGAACGGGCCCGTGAACTGTTCGGCGCCGAGCACGCCAATGTTCAGCCGCACTCGGGTTCGGGGGCGAACATGGCGGTCTATTTCTCCATGCTGAAGCCGGGCGACAAGCTCCTCACCATGGATCTTTCCCATGGCGGCCATCTGACCCACGGCAACAAGGCCAACTTTTCCGGCAAGTTCTTCGAGATCGTCCATTACGGTGTCCGGCCCGGGGACGAGACCATCGATTACGACCAACTCGCCGCCATGGCCCGGGAACACCGGCCCCGCATGATCACCGTCGGTGCCTCCGCCTATTCCCGCATCATTGACTTCGCGCGGATGGGCGAGATCGCCCGCGACGTCGGCGCCCTCCTTCTCGCTGACATTGCCCACATCGCCGGCCTGGTCGCCGCCGGAGTTCATCCCAGCCCCATTGCCCACGCGGATTTCGTCACCACCACCACCCACAAGACCCTGCGCGGTCCGCGGGGCGGGCTGATCCTTTGCCGCGCCCAGTATGCCAAGGCGATCGATTCGCAGGTGTTCCCCGGGATCCAGGGTGGACCGCTCATGCATGTCATCGCGGCCAAGGCGGTCTGCTTCCTCGAAGCCCTGCAACCGGGCTTCAAGACCTATCAACAACAGATCGTCCGCAATGCGGTTGCCCTGGCCGAGGGAATGAAGCGCAACGGATTCCGCCTGGTTTCCGGCGGCACCGAGAATCACCTCATGCTGGTCGATGTCGGCGCCCGGGGCATTACCGGAAAGCAATCCCAACTCGCGTTGGATGAAGCCGGCATCACCACCAACAAGAACACCATCCCGTTCGAGACCCGTTCGCCCTTTGAAGCGTCCGGCATCCGACTGGGCACGCCGGCTGTCACCTCGCGCGGCATGGGTGAGCCGGAGATGGCGGCCATCGCTGACATGATTTCCGAGGTGCTTCTGGACATCGGGAATCCCGCCACGGCACATCGGGTGCGTGATCGTGTCCGTGCGTTGACCGCGCGTTTTCCGCTGCCTTGAAGCGGGGAACCGAACCGGGTTCATCTGCAGATGGCGCAGATGGCGCAGATGGCGCCTTGGCGGGTTGGAAGTCCCCGTGCTAAATTTTCCCCATGAGCGCCGGAGGGATTTCACGACGGAGGATGTTGCAGGGCACGGGTGTATTGATGTGCCTCCCGTTGCTGGAATCGCTGCGTCCGCTTCGTGGGTTGGCGGAGGCGGTGAAGGGTTCGGGCGGAAGTCATCCGTTGCGGTTCGCTGCGTTGTACATGCCGAACGGCGTCAATCCGCATCACTGGACGCCCAAGGGTCAGGGGCGTGATTTCGAGCTGTCGTCCATCCTCGAGCCGCTGGCGCCGTTCAAGGACGACATCCTGGTCCTGACGAACCTGTGGAATGCGGCGAGCAATACCGGGGACGGACATTACGTGAAGACCGGTGGCTGGCTTACCAGCACGACGATCACGCGCACCACCGGGAGCGAGTTGTGTTCCGGCAACACCTCGATGGACCAGTGGATCGCCCAGAAGCAGGGCAACATGACCGCGTTGCCGTCGCTCGAACTCGGGATTGAGCCACCTGCCACCGGGGTCGACACGAATGTTGGATTCACCCAGCTCTACGGAGCGCACATTGCCTGGGCCAACCCGTTCAATCCCCTCACCAAGGAGGTCCATCCCAAGCTCGCCTTTGATCGCCTGTTCCGTTCGGCCCAGGGATCCCGGGCAGGGGGAGTTGGGCATGACCGCAGTGTCCTGGACCTGGTGGCGGAGGATGCCCGGCGCCTTCAGAAACAGCTGGGTGGAGCGGATCGCCAGAAGCTGGACCAGTATTTTGAGTCCGTGCGGTCGGTTGAGAAGCGCATTGAATTCGAGACCCGTCGGCAACGGGAGGAAGTGTTGGTCGACGCCCTGGCGCTGAAGGAAATCGAGCGGTTGGGACTTCAGGTGGATCGGTTCGATCCGTTCAAGAACGTGGCGCAGGCTTCGGAACGGGGCATCCGACACACCGAGCATGTCCGGCTCATGCTGGACATCATTGCGCTGGCGTTCTGGACCGATTCAACCCGGGTCAGCACGTTCATGTTTGGCAATGCGGTTTCCGGAAAGGACTTCAGCTTTGTCGAGGGTGTGAAGGGCGGATTCCACGAGACCAGCCATCACGAGAATCACGCGGAAAAGCTGGAGATGTATCTCCGGATCAACCGCTGGCATCAGGAACAATTCGCCTACTTCCTCAACCGGCTCCGATCCATCCGCGAAGGCGAGGGCACCCTGTTGGATCACTCGATGATCCTGTGCGGCGCCGGCATGCGGGATGGCAATGCGCACAACCCGGAGAACCTGCCTCTTGTCCTTGCCGGTCGTGCGGGCGGCACCCTGGCGACGGGGCGACACCTGGTGTATCCGCGCAAGACTCCCATGGCGAACCTGCACCTTTCCCTGATGCGCCGTGCCGGAGTGGACCTTGCGCAGTTCGCGGACAGCACCGGAGAACTGGCTGGGCTGGACGATCCGGGGTACGGCGGGGTTTGAGGAGTGGGGTGAGGGGGGTGGCTCACTGGTTTGGTGGGGGCTGTGGGACCTGTGGGACTGGTGGGAGCACAAGGGCGTGCACTCTGTCTGCGGTTTTAGTTTCGGCTTGGTTGTTGGCTCCCGCTGCCCAACCTCGGGGCTGTTCCACGAGTTTTACATCCCATGTCTTCCCGCATGCCCGTTCCCCTGACAGGGATCGTTCCTCCCCTGATCACACCGTTGACCGTCGACGGTCTGTTGGATGTCGACGCCACCCGGCGGCTTCTCGAACACATCATTGCCGGGGGTGTATCCGGAGTCTTCATCCTGGGAACCACCGGTGAAGGGCCCTGCATCCCGTCGCGGATCCAGGAAGCGCTCATCCGTGAGGTGGTTGGCTGCGTCCGGGGGCGCATCCCGGTGTTGGTCGGCATCACCAGTGCCGTGCTGGAGGATTCTTTGCGGTTGGCGACGGTTTCGGCGGATGCGGGTGCGGATGCCTGTGTGTGGGCGCCGCCGTTCTACTTGCCGGCGGGGCCGGCCCAGCTTCGGCGGAACGTCGAGCTCCTGCTGAAGCAGCTTCCCCTTCCGTTGTTCCTCTACAACATGCCGTCCCTGGTGAAGACGCCGATCCCGTTGGAACTGGTGAAGTGGTCCCTCGACCAGTCCGGTGTAGCCGGACTCAAGGACAGCGGCGGCCAGTTCGGATACTTCCATCAGGTGCTCCAGCTGACCCGGGCGCGGGCTGACTACGCGGTGTTGATCGGGCCGGAAGAACTGTTGGCGGACGCGCTCCTGTTCGGCGCGCACGGCGGTGTCGCGGGTGGCGCCCAGATCTTCCCTGAACTCTTTGTCGGCCTCGAACGGGCCGTGCGGGAGGGCAATCTCTCCCGGATCCGCCGTCTCAATGACGGCGTCCAGGCCATTGCCCGGCATCTTCACGACACCAGTGGTTATGCCGCGTCGGTCATCCGCGGCATCAAGGTTGCCCTTCACCTTCGCGGCCTTGCCGGCGACACCATGAGCGAACCGTTCGGGCCCGCGTCCGAGGCTGAACGCGATCGCGTGAGGGCGGCCCTCGACGCGATCCAACCGGTGATCGAAGCCAGCCTGCGCTGATCTGCATCACTTCTCGATGACGCGGAAGTAGCGCCATGGGAAGTCGGTTGAGGAACGTTCCACCAGATGTTCCACCGGAGCGTCCGGGACGAACTCCGAGAGCTCCGTCCAGTCGCGCAGATCGATGGACGCTTGCAGCGCCGCCCGGACACCCGGGCGACCCTTGTATCTGAACGACACCGTTCCATCGGTGGCGCGGGCCGGCAGGTTGAGCCCGGGATGCAAGGGTTGGACCCTGAGTGCGAACGAGCGTTGGGCGCCCAGGGCGGGCTCCCCGGAATCCGTGACTGCGACCGTGAACCGATTGGTGGCGTTCGCATGTTGTTCTTCAGGAATCCAGGTGAACAACCCGCTCTGCGGATTCAGCGCGGCGCCGAGGTCACCTCCCTGTTCGAGTCTGAAGACAAGGGTCTGGACCGGCAGATCCGAATCCGAGGCCTGAACCTGGATCTCCACCCGGTCTCCTTCCCAGACCATGCCGTTGGCGATCGGTTGGAGCACGGGTGCGACATTGACCTTGGCCACCGACACGGTGAACGCCGTGCGGCTGGTGGTGGGTGGATTGCCCTGATCGGTGACCTCCACCTCGAATCCGTGGGAAGAACCGCCCTGCGATTCCGTGGGAATCCAGCGGAGTTCACCTGAAACCGGATTCAATGTGGCTCCTGCCGGCGCGCCGGCGAGCAGACGGTATCGCAATGGATTGGCCGGCAGATCCGCATCCTCCGCCGTCAGCATCAGCCGGAACAGGGTGCCTTCATCGACGCTGAACAACGGCGGCACCGGATCAATTTTCACCGGCAGATTCACTTCCCGGACCGTGATCCTGTACTCCCGTTCGGTGGTCAACGACGGTTCACCATCGTCCTCGACCCGCACCCGGATGTTGCGTGTGGACGGTCCATCCGCCTCCCCGGTCTGCCAGGTGAACCGGCCGGACTCCGGATCCAGCAACGCTCCGGCCGGACCGGACACCAGATGGAATCGGAGGGTGTCCCCGGGCAGATCCAGGTCGGTGGCACGCAGGGTGAGATCGATGCGTGCGCCTTCATCGACTGTGACATCGGCGACCGGTTCCAGTTCCGGGGCCGAGTTTCCGATGGCGACCGTGGCGGTGTCGGGCGTGCCGGGGACGGACTCGACATTGCCGGCGACATCACGGGCCACCGAATAGAACGCGTAACGACGACCGGCGGCGCCGGGATAGAAGGCGGACACGGTCCGCACCCCGGTCAACCAACGCTGAAAACTCCCGCCATCCGTTGATACGAACACATCGAAGGAATCGATGCCGGAGCCTTGGTCGTCATCGGATCCGCTCCAACGAACGGGAATGAGGGCGGGACTGGTTTCGGACAGGGCCGAGACCTGGCTGGTGGGAGGGACGGTGTCGGGGAGGGAATCGTCGCGTTCATAGACCAGCGTGTAACGGCCGGGGGAATCG
>CAZDYB010000155.1:0-9093 GCA_964509045.1 uncultured Akkermansia sp. | reverse complement strand
CTCCTTCCGGATCCGGTTCGGCGCCCTCATCCATTCAAGCCCGCTCCCGTCTCCCAACCTCCCCGCCACCGGCTACCGGTTCTTCATCCGGCAGTCCAAGCCCTGACCAACCCCGGCGCCGCCCGGATCCGGCTCAACGTTCCTCCCGCCAATCGTCCACCGTGACCCGACGCGCATCCTTCCACCCGGCATGACCGTCGAAGAAAAGCGCATTGAAACCCTCACCATGCCGGCGCGCCGCGACGCGGCGTGATCCGCTGAGGGTGCGACCGTTGTTCACATAGGGAAGATGGGACGGCGCCCAGACGTCGTTGAGATCGTCGCTGCCCACTATGGAGTTCACCGTGAACACCGGACGCCATGAGGCGCTTTCGTTGTCGGCCAGGTAGATGGTGTCGGTCGGGCGATGAACCCGGTTTACGTTGTGGGCCCCGGTCAATTCACTTCCCGTCATGTCCCGGACACTGGTGAACCGCCAGGCGTTGATGACGTAACACACCACCTGACGTTTGTTCGGATAACTCGGGCAGGTGTAGACCTTCACGCGCCCATACTGGTCCCGCGCGGCACGCCCGCCTCCCAGCGCCGGAATGTAGACCTGCCACCAATACGGAACGTTGCCGCGCGGAACCAACCCCCGGTTGTCATCCGCATACAGCACCATCGCCAGCCCCATCTGCTTCAGGTTGTTGAAGCAGACGGTCTTTCTCGCCTGCTCCTTGGCCCGCGCCAACGCCGGCAACAGCATCCCGGCGAGGATGGCGATGATGCCGATCACCACCAGCAACTCGATCAGCGTGAAGGCTCCCCGGGTTGGACGTTGGAGCCTCATCACTTCAGTCCTTCTTCTGCTGCGCTTCCTTCTCCTTCTGGAGCCGGTCCACGTCGGTGGCCTTGATCACCTCGATCTTCGCGCCCTTTTCCAACTCGGCCTTGGAAGGAACCTTGATGATGTCGCTGGTCACCACCGGCTGACCACCGGCCGGTGCTGCGGCGGCCGGCTTCGCCGCCTTGTCATCAATGCCAATCAACTCAACCTCGAACTGAAGCGTGGCATTGGGCGGAATGCGGGGCGGGCTGCCGTTCTGTCCGTAGGCCAGGCCCGCCGGAATGAAGAACTGCCACTTGGACCCGACCGTCATCAGTTGCAATCCCTCGGTCCAACCCTTGATCACACGGTTCAAACCGAACTTGGCCGGCTCACCCCGGGTGTAGGAGGAATCGAATTCCTTCCCGTCCAGAAGCGTGCCGCGGTAATGGCAGATCACCGTGTCCTCCGCCTTGGGCTTCACCTGGCCTTCACCCGCCTTCAAGACCTTGTACTGAAGGCCGGATGGCAACGTCACCACCCCGTCCTTGCTCCGGTTCGCCGCCAGAAACTCTTCCCCGGCCTTCAGGTTCGTCGCCGCTTCCGCCGCCTTCTTCTCCTCGTTCTTGCGGCTCACCTCCGCCTGCATCGAGGAAAACACCGCGCGCAATTCATTCGTCGAGAGCTTCGACTTGCCCGTCACCCAGTCCTCAAACCCCTTCGCAATCGCAGCGTCCGGGGCGTCATATCCACTCCGACGCACCCGGTTCACCATGTCCTCGGCAATCATCGCCCCGAGGACATAACCGTTGCGTTCGTCGGCATCCTTGAACTTGGCATTGATCTCGGCCGAAACCTCGGCGGGCTTCGCCGGAGAACCGCCCGGGGCACCGCCCGGGGCTTGCGAAAACAACGGGCTGGCAACCGCCAGTCCCACGGCAAAAAACAATGGCTTCATGTGCATGGTTCAATGTCCCGGGGCACCACTCATCCTTGGGATGGCCTCACGGGACGTGCACCGGATTTACCAGCAGCATCCCGGGAAGTCTAGTGTGCTGACCCGGTCCCATTCCCGGCCAACCCCAGATCCCGATACAACGCCTCCTGCACCGCCCGTTGCCTCCGTTGATGCAACGGTTCGCCCGGCATCCCGTTGCAGACCCACGCCGCCGCCAATCCCACCTCCGGATCCGCAAACCCACACGAACTCTGGTTCCCACTGTGCCCGAACGTCCCCGGGCCCGCATGCGGACCATATCCATAGGGCATCGGTCGCACCCCCGGCAGATCCTGGTTCAACAACAGTCCCAACCCGAAATCCACCACCGCCTGGAACGTCCGATCCATCCGTCCCACCCGTTGTCGCCCCGTCACTTCAGCCAACACGGCCCGCGGCAACCACTCCGGCGGCGGTTGAAGCAGTCCCGCATGGAACCGGCACAGGAACCGCGCCGGCGCCCTCAATCCCGATCCCGGACGACACCTCGAAACCACCACCGGATCATCCAGCACCCCATCCACCACCACGCCGCTACGGCCCGACCGATGCATCGGCGACCATCGATCTCCCAACGCCTTCACCTCCCCGGGTTCGAGTCCAAACCAACCCTCCCCCAGGTCCAGCGGCCCGATCACCTCGTCCCGGATGACCTCGCGAAACCCAGCGCCCGTCTCCCGTTGCAGCACTTCGCCCAGGATGAACCACGAGGCATTCGATTGATACCCGGCGGTCTCGCCCACGGCCCAACCCGATTCCAGTTCCGCCGCACACGCCGCCGCCACCGATTCCTCCCACGTCCCCGTCAACGGAGCGGTGTCCGCCGACCGGAATCCACCCGTGTGGGTCAGCAGATGGCGCAGGGTGATCGATTCCTTGCCGCCCCCGCCAAACTCCGGGATCCATCGGGTCACCAGGTCGTCCCAATGCAGGCGACCGGTCGCGACGCGACGCGCCACGGCGAGCGCCGTGATGGGTTTTCCAGCGGAGAGCCAGAGGTTGACCGAGTCCGGGGTCATCAAGACCCCGGCCCGGGCATGGCCCACCGCCCATTCCTGGAACTGACCCCGATGCCACACCGCCACCTGCGCTCCGGCATGCAGTCCGTCGGCACAACCGGCGGTCAACACCGCCCGGGTATGGGTCCAGTCGTTCAATCCTCGCTGAACAGGTATTCGAGGTCGTCCTTGCTCAGGTTCGTCGCGAAGCCTTCCTCGCCCAGCACGTCCTGGATGGTCTGCGACTTGCGCTGCTGCAATTCCCAGATCTTCTCCTCCACCGTCCCCGGCGCGATCAACCGATAGGCATTCACCGTGCGGGTCTGGCCAATCCGATGGGACCGGTCGATGGCCTGGGCTTCGACTGCGGGATTCCACCACGGGTCGTAGAGGACCACATAGCTGGCGGTGGTGAGGTTGAGGCCGGTGCCGGCCGCCCGCAGTGACAGCAGGAAGACACAGGGTTCGGTATCCTGCTGGAAGGCATTGACCACTTCCTGTCGCCCCTTGGTCTCACCGGTGAGGATGTGGGTGCGGATGCCGCGTTCCTTGCACAGTGCTTCGAGGATGCGGAGCATTTCCACGAACTGGGAGAACAACAGGACCTTGTTGCCAGAGGCCAGGACCGGTTCCAGCAACTCGAACAGGGTCTCGGTCTTGCCCGAGGCCGATGAATTGCCCACCAGACGCGGATGACAGCAGATCTGGCGCAGTCGGGTCAGCGCCGCCAGGACGTGCATCTTGGATTTCGCCACGCCCTTCTCCTGCAGGGTCTTCATCACCTGCTCACGGCTCCGGCGCAGTTCCGCCAGGTACAACTTGCGCTGTTCCTCATCCAGTTCGCAGTCGCGACGTTCCTCGATCCGTTCCGGCAGATCCTTCGCCACCTGCCGCTTCAAACGCCGCAGCATCAACGGACGCAGCTTGGCACTGAGCCGACGCCGCATCGTCCCCGCTTCCCACTCGGGACCTTCACCCTTGGATTCATAGGTCTCGTTGAACGACGACTGGCTGCCGAGATAACCCGGCTGGATGAAGTCCACGATCGACCACAGATCCAGCAACCGGTTCTCCAACGGCGTTCCCGTCAACGCCAGGCGCTGGTCCGCTTCCAACTCCTTCACCGCCACCGTCACCTGCGCCGTCGGATTCTTGATGAACTGCGCCTCGTCCAGGATCAATGCCCGGAACTGGAACTTGCCCAACTCGTCCAGGTCGCGGCGCAGGATCGCGTAGTTCGTCACCACGATGTCGTATTCCGGAATCTGCTTCCGGAGGTTGTGGCGCGCCGAACCCGATTGCAGCACGAGAACCTTCAGGTGCGGCACGAACTTCTCCGCCTCCCGTTGCCAGTTGTAGAGCACCGATGCCGGACAGATCACCAGGCAGGGCTTCCGATCCTTCTTCGGAGTCGTGTCATGCAGCCAGGTCAACCAGGTCAACGTCTGCAACGTCTTCCCCAGTCCCATGTCGTCGGCCAGGATCCCGCCCAGGCGCAACCGGGTCAGATTGCACAGGAAGTTGAAACCCTCCTTCTGGTACGGCCGCAGCTCGGCATGGATCCGTTCCGGCAGGTCCGTGTCCGGCACGCCCTGGAAGTTCGTCAGCTTCTCGCGCAGCGCCGCCACCGCCTTCTCCGTCCCCAATGCCGCCAACGTCGCCTCGTCCAACTGCGTCGCATGCAGCAGCGATGCCTTCTGCGAATCCGGGCTCAACCCCTCCAGGCCCAGGGTCGCCACCGTCTCATGCGCCTTGCGGTTCGCCTCCACGTCGATCTCCACCCAGCCACCGTCCGGCAACTTCACGAAACGGGTGTTCGCCGCCGCCAACCGTTGGACATCCGCCGATGACAACTTCAACCCCTCGGCCTCCCACTCCGCACTCACCGAAAGCCAGTCGATCCCGGACCCCTTCAGCACGATGCGCGGACGGACCACGCGCCGGTTCAGGAACAGGCGTTGGAATGGCGGGTTGCCCAGGAATTCGGAATCGGCCGGCCGATCCTGCCAGGCAAAGGCCAGCTGCGACAACGCGAGCTCATTCGCATCCAACACCCACAAGCCCGGCTCCGGCGTGAACCAGTCCGCCCGTTGCAACCACTGGATCGACGGCGTCAACCGCGGGTCCTCCAACAACTCCGGCCGGTTCTCCGTCCCACGCCGCTGCACCACCCGCTGCCACTCGTGGCCGTTCCATTGCCACTCCGATCCATCCTTCTCGCTGATCGCCAGCAACCGGACCCGGACCACCTCGTCCGCCAACTCAAAAACGAACTGCGGCTTGGCCGAATGCGTCTCGCACAGCGCTCCCCAGTCCGCCGTCTCCGATCCCGCCGGACGGTTGCGCCGCAATTCCGTCAACAGGCGCTGCGACAATCTCCGCACCGGCACCACCGGCCGTTGCGCCCACGCTCCCAACAACCGCGGCGGCGGCGCATCCCGCAACACATGGAATTCATTCCCAACCAGCACCAGCGGCGGTTCTCCCTGGAAGAACTGGCACTCCGGCAAGGTCCGGCTTCCCCCCTCCGACAACTGCAACACATGCGTGAAACTCATCTCTTCATCGATGGTCTCCAGCCGCGGCTGCAACGTCGCCACCCGCCCCGCAAACAACAGGTTGTTCGCCGTCCCCTGCAACTCCAGACGCAATCCCGTCGCAAACTTCGCCAACCACGTCAGCAGGTCCGGCCCTTCCAACACCAATGCCTCCCCATCCTTCACCTTCTCCGACCAGTTGCCATGCAGCCAGTCGATGACCGCCCAGTCCTCCGCCGGGAACAGTTCCGCCTCGTGCGCTGCACGCGTCCGCAGGTCGCACAGGTCCGACAAACATCGCTCCTTCTCCCCGGACCGGGTCCTGAACAGGAAAAAATGGACCGCCAACCGCCATTGGTTGATGTCCGGCGAATTCCGGACCGGCTCACACACGATCCGCAACGCCGCCCGCGGGGAATCCAGATGGGTGTGATGCGGCGGGAACAGCCAGTTCTCCAACTCCTCCACAAAACCCGTCTCCTTCTCGGTCTGCTCCACTTCGGCAAAACGCTCGAAGTTCGCGTGGCTGATCAACTCCGTGGGCAACGACCGGTTCGAACGCAGGAACAACATCGCCACCTCCTCCAGCCGCGCCTTTCCCGTCGCCGCCTGGATCCGCGCCCACCAGTCATGCTGCCCGAAATCCGAGCGCCTCAACGCCAGCTTCTCCAGGTAGTCGTCAAACATCAGATACGCCCGCTGCGGATCCGCACAGGTCGCCAGCAGCTTCAGCACCGCCTCCCGTTCCGCCACCTTCTCCTTCGAGTCGGACAACTCGCGACGCAGGTCCGCAAAGCTGCCGTAGGTGTTGTTGAGCACCTTGTGGTGCGCATCGTACTTGGTGGTGTTCACCACGCGGGGTGCCGCCAACTTGCCGTTTGCCGCGTTCCGTGTTCCTCGAGCCATGTCTGTGTCCTGACGAAATTCCGTCCGATCGTGGGACCGGTACGTCCCTCAACTCTATCACCGACCACGCTCCCGGGGGTCAACAGCAAATAAAATGCACCCGTCCCGGCATTGAATCCCGCCCCGCCTCCCCCAACACTGGCGCCTCCTGTGAATCGCATCGAATCACGCTTCGCCCGTCTCCGCTCCGAGAATCGCAAGGGTCTCGTCGTCTACATCGGCGCCGGTGATCCCCACCTCGAAGCCACCCGCCAGCTCGCCCTCGAATTCGATCAGGCCGGTGTCGATGTCCTCGAACTCGGGGTCCCCTTCAGCGATCCCCTCGCCGATGGCGTCGTCAACCAACTCGCCGCCCAACGCGGCCTCGCCTCCGGCACCACCCCTTCCTCCGTCCTCAAGACCGTCGCCGAGATCCGACGCGACTCCCAGATCCCCATCGTCCTCTACATCTACTTCAACCTCCTTCACCGCGTCGGGCTCGACCACTTCATCGCCCAGGCCGCCGCCGCCGGTGTCGATGGCCTCCTCATCCTCGATCTGCCTCCCGAGGAAGCCGACGACTACGAGGCCCTCATGCGCAGGTCCCGCCTCTGCCCCATCTGGCTCGTCGCTCCCACCACCCCGGACTCCCGCATCGAACGCATCGCCCGACGCGCCCAGGGCTTCATCTACTACGTCTCCCGCGAAGGCGTCACCGGCATGCAATCCACCGTCAGCTCTTCCATCGGCGACATGACCCAGCGCATCCGCCAGCATTCCCAACTCCCCATCGCCGTCGGCTTCGGCATCTCCAATCCCGACCAGGCCCGTGAAGTCGCCACCCATGCCGACGCCATCGTCGTCGGCTCCGCCATCGTCAGCCGCATCGCCCAACTCGGCTCGGATCCCACCCTCGCCACCCAGGTCGGCGCCTTCGTCCGTTCCCTCGCCGATGCCGTCCGCTCCACCACGTCCGCCCCGGCCTGATCCCGGTTCCCCTTCAACCTCCACCCATCTCCCCTCACTCCATGCCCAGCCCCAAGCCCTCTCCCAGGTCCCCCGCCAAACCCCAACGCTTCGTCATCATCATGGCCGGCGGTCGTGGCGAACGGTTCTGGCCCGTTTCCCGCGAAAAGACCCCCAAGCAACTCATCCGGCTTCTCGGTGACCGCTCCTTCCTCCAGCAGGCCGTCGACCGCGTCCGTCCCGTCGTTCCCACGTCCCACATCCTCGTCATCACCAGCGCCGCCCAGGCCGACGAAGTCCGTCGTCAACTCCCCGAACTCCCCACCCGCAACATCGTCGCCGAACCCGTCGGTCGCGATACCTGCGCCGCCGTCGCCCTCGGTGCCGCCATCGTCGGCGCCCGCTCCCCAGACGCCGTCATGGCCGTCCTCCCAGCCGATCACGTCATCCCCGAACCCGCCCGCTTCCAACAGGTCCTCTCCGATGCCCTCGACCTCGCCACCGCACAACCCGTCGTGGTCACCATCGGCATCCAACCCAACGAACCCGCCACCGGCTACGGCTACATCCATACCGGCAAACGCCTCGCCGACCTCACCTGCCCCACCGCCTTCTTCAATGCCCGCAAGTTCGTCGAAAAACCCTCCCTGGAACGCGCCATCGCCTATCTCGCCACCGGCAACTACCGATGGAACGCCGGCATGTTCGTCTGGTCCTTCAACACCATCTCCCAAGGCCTCCAGACCCATCAGCCCGACATGCATGCCGCCTGTCTCCGATGGCTCCAGGCCGCCGCCGCCAGCCCCGCCACCCTCCGCAAGACCCTCGCCGCCGAGTACCCCGAAATCCGCAAGGTCTCCATCGACTACGCCCTCCTTGAAAAGGCCACCAACGTCGTCGTCGCCGACGGCTCCTTCGCCTGGGATGACCTCGGCGCCTGGCCCGCCCTCGCCCGTCATGTTCCCCACGACGACGCCGGCAACGCCGCCGTCGGCGACCTGGTCCAGGTCGATGCCGCCCGCAACATCGTGTACGATGGCCGCACCCAGAACCGTTCCCTCATCACCCTCGTCGGCGTCCAGGACAGCATCATCGTGCTGACCGACGATGCCGTCCTCGTCGCCGCCCGTTCCGAGGCCCAGAAGATCAAGGATCTCGTCCGCAAACTCGCCCTCGATCCAAACCATCAGCGTCTGGTCTAGCCGGGATCCATGCAGTTGGGAGGGAAGTGACGGCGCAGCAGATTCTTTCGCAGGCCGGGGACTGAGCGATGCGTCCCGCAGTGCGGGACGACCGATCCGACTGCAGGGTCCCGGCTCAGGCTGCGCAAGATGGATTCAACGGTTCAAGCCCCCGGCATTGTGTGTCAGGAGTGAGGACTGACCCCTGCCCCCTACCCAACAGCAACGGCGCTCCGGCCCCCAGCCCAGGGTTGGGCCGGGGAAGGAGGACCTACCCTGGGGAGTCCGTCCCCATATTCTGCAACCGCAAGGCGGTTGTGGTCGACCCTCTCTTCCCCCAGGCCAGGATGTGGATCAATCCCGTCGATGGCTACTTCCCCCGCTGGATCACGATGGATCCACCGCCCAATCCCTGCGGATCAGCCTGGTCCATGTCGTCGCTCGAGCCCCGACGGTTGTCGTACACCACGACGCCCGACGCCCGATCCCATACCTTGATGCGGAATCGATCCGATCCCCCGCCACCGACCACCTGCCCGTCGGTCGCCGTCAGGAGGAACCCGTAGTCACCGGCTCCGTTCACCTGGCCAACGCCCTTGTACTGCGCCTGGGGACCGGAAACCACGAGCCAGTCATAGGCCGTGCTGTGAAACCGGAAGTCCCCCGCCTGGAACTGGAACTGGGTCTGCCCCGACGGCACCGACTGCCCCCGATGGTACCG
>CAZDYB010000154.1:0-9107 GCA_964509045.1 uncultured Akkermansia sp. | reverse complement strand
ACCAACAACACCCCGATCCCACCCGTCACCCACAACGTCGTCTTCCATCCCCACACCCCCCACAGGCCTCGTCGCGGATTCTCCCCCCCCAACTCCCCCGGAACCGTCCCCTCCCGCGGCAAACCCCGCATCGCCCACGGCAGGAATCCCCACACCATCACCACCGCTCCCAACCCCAGCCCCACCGCCGTCAGGAATCCCAATTGTCCCAGCCCCGGCAACCCCGCGAATCCCAACGACAGGAAGGTTCCCGCCGTCGTCACCGCCGACCATCCGATCCCGGGCCGGATCCGGCGCCGGATTTCCGCCAGTCCGGCACCGGGATCCGCCCGGGCTTCCTGGTACCCGACCAATCCATAATCCACCACCAACCCCATCATCACCGCCCCGAATCCACCACTGATGACATTCAACGTTCCCAGTACCCATCCACCCACCGACAGCGTTCCGACCAGGGTCAACCCCAACGCCGCCACCAGAAAGGCCAGGGGCCGCAACGTCCGATGCGCCACCCAGAACAGCACGCAGATCATCGCCACCGTCGAGATCACCGAGTTGCGGAGGTCCCGCTCCATCCCCGACGCAATCTCCGAATGAAACACCGGCCCGCCGGTGAACCCCACCTTCACGCCCAACCCAGTCCCCGGCCCGGTCGGGTTTGCCAACTCCAACCCCACCCGATCCCGCACCTGTTGAACCCAGCCTGCGGCTTCGCGGAAATCCATCGACCCGACCGGCGGATCGACCGTCACCACATGCAAGGTGCCCGCAGCATTCTTGAAAAGACCAGTTCCCCCGCCCCCCGCTTCCAAAGGCGATCCCGGCAGCACCGTCAATCCCAGCGGATCCCGACCCGCCAACGCGATCTCCCGCGGATCCAGCGAGGTCGCCAGGCGCTCCCGTTGCATCGCCAGGGATTCCCTTAACCGCCCCGGCTCCAACCGGGCCTCCAACTCGTCCCAGGCCGACTCCGGTTGCTGGAGCCACATCCAGGCGAGGTTCTCCATCAACCCGGTTGCATCCTCCTCCCAAGGCTCACGCCACTGCACCGAAGCCGTCAGTCCGGATGCCTCACGCAGCGATCTTCCGATCCGCTCCGCCCACTCCGCCGCAACACCGGGCGCGTCGCTGGTCACCACGATCCACAACTCGCGCGACCCGCTGAAGTGCCGCTGATGCATCCGCAACCCTTCCACTGCGGGAACATCCTTCGGCAGGAGGTTGAGAACCTCCGTGTCGGGACGCATGCGATGAAGCCCCCAGAGGAACATCACCACCAAACCGGTCCAGATAACGATCCGCATCCTCAATGGACCCCGACCATCCCCGCGCCACGTCTCCCAGCCAAGGCACAAGCGGCCACCACCGGTTCCTCAACCCAGAAACCGCAGCAACAACGCCACATCCGCCGCCGCATGCAGAACCATCGCCGGCACCAGAACCATCGCCGCCACCCGCACCGGCCTCTTCACTTCCCAGTGGATCAACAACCCCTTCCATCCCAGGAAAAGCACCGGCAACAGGCCCAGATAAACCCCCAGGACCGACATCGCCTGCATGCTCGTGGGTTCAGCCCGATGGATGCTCCCCCACGCCACCGCCACCAAACCCATCAACACCCCGACCAGAACCATCGTCAACCGACCCATCCGCACCCGGTTGCGGGTCTGCGAGATCCGCCAGAACGAGATCCCCAGGCCCAACCCCGAGATCGTCCCCACCCACCAGCGCACCCAGGCCGGCCCTGTCGCCTCCCATGAACCCGCCATCTGCCAGAACAATTTCGACATCAGGTAATCCGCATCGCCCACTCCCCACGACGTCACAAACGTCACCACCCCGCGCCAGCCATACATCGACGGCGTCCACATCGGATCCGATGGCATCGGAATATCCGCCCGCGACAACGGCGTCCCCTGCCCCGGCAACATCTCCCAGAAATCCATCCGTTCCGCCAAGGTGCCCATTGGAGTGACCGGCCAGACCAGGTTCACCATCAACACCACCACCACCGCCACCCCCAGACCCGACACCCACAACATGCCCTTGCCCTTGCTGTCCCCCCCCGACAACCCCCACCACCGGTTCGCCATCGATTCACCCCCCACCCACAGCAACAGCACCAACAACAACCCCACCCAGAACGGGATCATCGGCAGATCCACCATGCGCTCCAGTTGCTGCTTCAACTCCAGATCCCCAGCCCGGTTCCCCATCCATCCCATCAACAACATCCCCAGCCCCAGTGCCGTCCATCGTCTCCACCCAATCCTGCCCTCCACGTCCGGATCCGCTTCTCCCGATCTCGACCGATGCCGGGCCCGCACCAACGCCAACCCCGTCAATCCCACGAAATACAAGACCCCCGTCATCGCCGCATCCCATCCCGATTGCAGCACCATCCCCATCCCCAATCCCCACACCCACCTCGTCCGCCAACCCTGCCGATCCTGATTCACCACCGAGGCCATCGCCGCTCCGCCCACCGCCATCCCTCCCACCATCCATCCCCCGGGCGTAGCCCCCATCGCCACATGACTCAACCCCGGCAACCAAAGCCAGACCGCCCCCAACCATTTGGACCCGGATTCACCAACCGGTCCCCGCGCCATCAATCCGGCCGCCATCGCCACCCCCATCGTCGCCGCCAGCAATCCCAGCAGACGCAACCGGAACAGTTCACCCGTTCCCTCCCCACCTTCCCAGATCCACGCCGTCCACCGCAGCCAACGCGACCAGATCGGCCACCGGACCTCGGGCGACCAGCGCCCGTCCAACTCTCCCTGCACCCGGGTTGACTCCGCCGCTCCCTCCTCCAGATCCAACGCCGTGAATCGCTGTCCGGGTCGCAGATGGATCCGATCCAGATGCAACCGGCTCGCCTCCTTCGTCACCCGCGTCGATGTCCCCGCCTCCCTCCATTCCCGCACCCCAGCCCAATGCGACACCTCGTCCACCCCATGCAACGGCGGAGCGATCAGCAATCGCACCAGGCCCAATCCGAGAAACAACAGGCCCATCGCCACCCCCGAAATGATCCAACGCCCACCCAGATCCAGGCCCGGTTCCGTCGAAACCGGTTTCCCCGTCAGCAACATCGCTCCCAACACCGACAGCAGCACCCCTGTCCCCACCCAGAACCAGATCCAACCCGCACCCGTCCACCCCCACATTCCCGCCAGAACCCGTGCCCGACTCATTCCCGGCTCCGTCGCCGCCCCCTCCACCGGAACGAACCCGCCCAGTGGATACGCCCAGGACATCTCCCCGTTCGTCCGCCGCACAGGAATGCTCAGCAATCCCGGATCCTTCGGCGCCGCAGCCTCCGTCCCCAACGCAGTCACCTGACACCGCATCCCCACCCACACCGCATCCCGCGTCCACAACACCAGGCGGCATCGCCTCAATTCCCCCTCCCCCACCAACCGGGTCCCCGGTGTCGTCAACACGAACTCCAACGCCTTCCCCGTCCACAACCGCTCTCCCGCATGCGCAGTCCACACCCCGCCCCCATCCAGATCTTCCAATTGCGCCCGCACCACCCGCGTCCCCACCGTCCGATCCTCCGAGATTCCATCCCCAGCCCGCACATCGAACTCAAACCAGATCCGGGCCATTCCCTCCCCCAGCCACGGCCGGGTCTCGACCATCTCCAATTCATGGGGTTGACCATCCGCCGACGGTTGCACCTGCAACATCGGGACACTCTGCAATCTCAGGTTCCATAGCGGTCGCTCCGCCGTTCCCGGCCAGGTCTCCAACCGCTCCGTCCGTCCCGATGCCCCCTGTCCCATCAACACCCAGCCCAGGGGCAATCCCAACAACAACGCCACCCACACCCCAAACACCCATCGGGATCGTCCCGCCGGCATCCCTTTCCCCGATCCGCCCCGCCCGCTCCTCACCTCGCGACGACCGTCCGCTTCCCGCGCCGATGGCACGCCTGCCCGGGACGACCGCTCCCGACCCCCGGAGGATCGGGTATGGCTTCGGTAATGTGCCATGGAAGGGAGACGCTACCCACGTCGCCCAATCCGTGGAAAGCCCGCGGATTGCTCCCCACACGCCCAACGCGTTCCCGCGCCGTGGCCGTCCCGGCGGGGTTCAAGGCGGTAGGGGACGACCGCAGTCCAGGCCGCTTCGCGTTCGCTGCGGCTTGGCGGGCTGTGGGCTTTTTGTGGTCCATTCGGACCGAAAATGTTGGCACATCGGCAACGGTCACCGGCTCCAGTCTTGATTCCGTCGGATTGCCAACCGCCTCGGACGAGTGGTCCCCAACGGGGACCCGGATCCCAGCCCAGGGCTGTGATCTTCCGTCCCGTTGGGCCGCGAAGCCGGCCTGAACTCTCCCCTTCCCAACCCCCGGCCTTGCACTTCGTCCCTCCCAACGGTTCATTCCCCGCCATGCATTCGCGCCTCGCCATCGGCATCGCCTTCACCCTCCTCGCCACCTCGTGTCGCGAAGAAAAGGTCCAGGTCTACGAAGTCTCCAAGGAAACCCCGTCCGCCTCCGCCTCCGCCTCCGCCAATCCTCCCCAGGGGTCCCCCGCATCCAGTCCCGCTCCCGAACCCGATCGCCCCCCCTCCAACGCCAAGGTCCCCTGGACCGTTCCCCCAGGCTGGCAGGAAAAGCCCAGCTCCGGCGGCATGCGCCTCGCCAGCTACGCCGTATCCGCTCCCGATGGCCGCAGCGTCGACATCTCCGTCGTCGCCCTCGGAGAACAGGCCGGTACCGAACTCGACAACGTCAATCGCTGGCGCGGCCAACTCAAACTCGATCCCCTCACCACCGATCAACTCGATGCCGCCCGCGACCCCGTCCGCATCGGAACCGATCCATCCCACCTCTACGACATCGTCAGCTCCGAAGCCGTCGTCGACGGCAAGTACAAGGCCCGCATCCTCGCCGCCATCCTGCCTGCCGGTGGCATGACCGTGTTCTTCAAGGCCACCGGCGAAGCCGACCTCGTCGCTGCCGAGAAACTCCGCTTCATCTCCTGGCTCGCCTCTGTCAAGACCAGCCCCGACGACTCCGGGACCTCCGCTCCCACGCCGCCGGCCGCACGGGCCGCAGCAGCCGCCCCAGCCTCCCCGACCGCCGGTGGCCTCCCCACCTGGTCCGTTCCTCCCCACTGGAAGGCCGGTGGTCCCCGCCCCATGCGCCTCGCCAGTTTTGAAGTCCCGGGCGACGGCGCCACCGCCGACATCTCCATCAGCGCCCTCGGCGCCGCCGGCGGCGGCCTTCTCGCCAATGTCAATCGGTGGCGCGGTCAGATCGGTCTCCAACCCGTCGATGAATCCAGCCTGGCCCCCCTGCTGAAATCGGTGCAACTCGCCGGGGGTTCCAAGGCCACCCTCGTCGACATCGCCGGTTCCCAGACCAACATCCTCGGCGCCATCATCCCCGCCGGTGAACGGACCTGGTTCCTCAAGATGACCGGCCCCAGCGCCCTCGTGGCCCGCGAACGCGAAAACTTCACCCGCTGGGTCGAATCCGTCGGCCTGTAAACAGTGCCCGCCTCCGGAAACCCGGAATCCATTCCGCACCAGACCGCTTCCCCACATCGTGCCGACACGCATGGCTGCCCCCGGCGCCCTGCTCCCAACCCGTCACGCTTGAATCACATCCTCGTCATCCGCCTCAAGGCCATCGGCGATGTCCTCTTCACCCTCCCGGCTGTCGAGGCACTTCGTCAGGCCCATCCCCATGCCCGGATCGATTTCCTCACCGGCGCACCCACCCGCGCCCTCGTGGCCCGTTTCCCCGGCATCCACCAGGTCCATTGCCTGGACCGTTCCAGGATCGGCTGGACCCAACCCTTCTCCACCCTCCAGACCGTCACCTCACTCCTCCGTAACCTGCGGCGCACCCGATACGACTGCGTCGTGGATCTCCATGGCCTGTGGGAGACCGCCTGGATCTCACGCCTCACCAGCGCTCCCCAACGCTGGGGTTGGCACGACTCCGATCAACGGATCCTCCCCTATACCCATCGCGAAACCGTCCTGCGCCGCCCCGGCGTCATCGTCACCCTCACCGACCATGGCGAACAGGAATGGCACCCGTCCGACTGGCATCTCGAACTCCTGCGACGTCGCGGTATTCCCCGGCCGGATTCCTTCCCTTCATTGTCGCTCCCGGACGACGCCCTGACCGATGCCGACCGGTTCCTGGATTCCCTCCAGATCCCGGCCGGCACGCCGATCCTCTTCCTCCAACCCTTCGCCAGTTCCATCCGCAAGGATTGGCCGCTCTCCCATTACCTTCAGATTGCCCATCGATGGCGCCTGCGCGGATGCGCCGTGATCTTCGGTGGCAGCCCGTCCGAACGAACGCGCCTGGGCCAGGTCCTCGACGACGGCTTCCCGGTAGCCGCCGGCCTCAGCCTGCTCGCCATGGCCGCCCTCATGCGCCGCTGCACCCTCTGTGTCAGCAGCGACTCCGGCCCCATCCACATCGGACACGCCGCCGGTGCCCGGATCCTCGTCCTGCGACAGTTCAAGAATGCCTGGCCGTGGCGCGAACCGGAAAACGCCATCACCGCCTCCGATCTTCATCCCGTCTCGACCATCGATCCCGCCGCGGTCGATGCCGCCATCCTCGCACGCCTCGATCCCGCACGCCTCGCCGGATCCGCTCAAGCCACGCCCAGATAGCGGTCGTAGATCGATTCCAACCGTTCGCACATCCGTTCCAATCCGTACTCGGCCGCCGCGACCCGCGCCGCCGCCGATCCCAGTCGACGTCCTTCCTCCGGTTGTTGCAGCAACCCGTCCACCGCCGTTGCCAGCGCCGCGCTGTCCTTCGCCTCCACCAACCGCCCCGTCACTCCGTCCCGGATCACCTGCGGTATCCCACCCACCGCCGTTCCCACCACCGCCAAACCCATCGCCTGTCCCTGCAACACGATCTGAGGCACACCCTCGTGTCCCGTCGACGGCAACACCAACACCCTCAGGGACGCCAGGATCCCCGGCACATCCTCCCGATGCCCCAGCATCCGGATCCGATCCCCCAAACCACTGTCCCGAACCCATTCCTCCACGCGTCCACGCGACGGTCCTTCGCCCACGATCACGAACCGCGCCTTCGGATGTTTCAGTGCCACCTGCCGCGCGGCCCCGATGAAATACTCGTGCCCCTTCCAACTCCGCAGCACCGAGATCATCCCGACCACCGGCACGTCCTCATCCCAACCCAGTTCCCGCCCCAACACACCCGGCACACCCGGATGGAATCGCGCCAGGTCAATGCCCGTGGGAACGCAACTCACCCGATCCGCCGCCAATCCCAACTCCGCCACCAACCGTTCCGTGATCCGGTCGCTGGTGGTGATCACATGATCCGCCAACCGTCCAAAAGCCAGGCGGCTCACCAGGCGGTTGGGATAATCGATCTCGATATGGCGCGATCTCAGCAACAGCGGGACACCCGCCCATCTCCCCGCCAACCCGGCCAGCCAGCCATCCCGCGAACTGTGCGGGTTCACCACCTGCACCGCTTCCTCCCGAAACCAACGGCGCAACCGCAGCAACGTCGACGGATACCGCCATTTCCGCGTGTCCAGGGACTCGACCCTGAACCCCGCTGCCAATGCCCCCGCATGGATCCGCGAATCGACCGGAGCCGCCAGCATCACCCGATGTCCCCGCGCCCGCAGCGCCTGCATCTCGGTGAGGACACGGATCTCCTGTCCGCCCCAACCACGGGCGGCCTCGGTATGGATGATGGTGCGCGGTTGGACCGTCACCGGGTCAGGCTAGGATCAAGGATCCCCGATGGCGAGAAGCCGGCTCAGGCTACTTCGCATCCAGTTTGCGCAGCCAGATGTTGCGGTAACGGACCGGGCTGCCGTGGTCCTGAAGGAAGATCGGCCCGCGCGGCGCCACGCCATCGAACTTTGCCGAAGTCGTCGCCCCACCCGGGATCGGCACATGATCCTGCACCAACACCCCGTTGTGCAGCACGGTGAACGAACCCGGTTGAACCTTGCCTTCCTTGTCCGGCTTCGGCGCCCGGAACACGATGTCGTACGTCTGCCATTCACCCGGCTTGCGCGATGCATTCACCAGCGGCGCTGAGTGTCCGTAAAACGCCGAGGCCTGGCCGTTCGCATAGGTCGGGTTCTGATACGAATCCAGGACCTGGATCTCATATCGACCCTGGAAATAGATGCCGCTGTTGCCCCGGTTCTGTCCCTCGCCCTTCACCTCCGCCGGTGATGCCCATTCAATGTGCAGCTGGATGTCCCCAAACTCCTCCCGCGTCATCAACCCTCCCCCGCTCATCTCCATCGCCCCATCCACCATCCGCCACTTCGCATCCCCACCATTCTCACCTTTCCACGCCGAAAGGTTCTTCCCGTCAAACAACACCACCGCATCCGATGGCGCTCCCGCCCCCTGGGAAAAAGCCGGGGCCGGCGTCACCACCGGCGGCACCGTTTCGGCACCCATTGCGGAACACGACAACGCCAGTGCCAAGGCACCGACGGAAACAGAGGGGAAATGCATCCGCAATTCCTCGCCCACCTGACGCCCCCGATTCAATACCGATTCCACCCCGTCACCTTGTCCCTCACACCTTGGTGACTCATCGTCGACTCACATGGCGACTGCCACCGTCCGAGAACTTCGCGGCGAATTCCCCAGATTGCTCCGCTGGCTTCAGGCCGGAGAAACCGTCGTCATCTCCCGACGCGGATGCGTGGTGGCCCGTCTTGTCCCTCCTCCACCCGAGCCAACCCCCCACTTTAAGGCACCCGACTTCGCTGCCCAACGACGCTTCGTCTCCACCCGTCGCCGCAAGGAACCCCTCCCGACCAGCATCGTCGCCGAAGAGCGCGGAACCTACGAACGATGATCCAGGGTTACGCAGACAACGGCTTCATCACCTCCCTTTGTCTGGAGGAAGCCACCTCCGCTGAAGCTGATGCTTTGGTGGCAGCACATCACCGAGTCGGGTCGGGATGTCATCTGGAAGCTCTTCGAAACCAACATCAACACCGGTGCATTTGTCCATGTTCCCACCGACCCGGTTGATGTCCACGTACTGGCACGAAAACTAAGCCGGAACGATTCAGTTGGGAGGGAAGTGGCGGCGCAGC